>CALXTZ010000074.1 GCA_944391545.1 uncultured Alphaproteobacteria bacterium | reverse complement strand
TTTTACTCCAACAACGGAACATCTCCTTTCCTGGCCTTTTGGAATTGGGGTCGCTCCATTCGATGGGACAGACTTTTTATGGGAATTCAACCATGACATTGGAAGAAAAAATCGGGTATACTTTTCAAAATAAAACCCTTTTGACGCAAGCTTTGACGTTGGCGCACGGCAGCAAAGCAGCCGCTTATGAACGGCTGGAATTTTTAGGCGATCGTGTTTTAGGTTTGGTTATTGCCGACCTGCTTTACAAAAAGCATCCTCAAGAAGCGGAAGGCGATTTGGCAAAACGATTTACGGCTTTGGTCCGTGAAGAAACTTTGGCCATGTTAGCCAATATTTTAACGCTTCCCGACGATTTGAAAACCAACGAACCGGAATTGCGGCGAAATCAATCTATCTTGGCCGATGTTTTGGAAGCATTAATGGGTGCCGTTTATTTGGACGGCGGACTGAAAGCGGCTCAAAATTTCATCACGCCGTTATATGCTGACTTAATCAGCCAAAAAATTCAACCGCCCGTTGATGCAAAAACGGCTTTGCAGGAATGGGGCCACCGCCACAAATTAGGGTTACCGACTTATACGCTGATTGAACGTACGGGGCCGGATCATGCACCGCATTTTAAAGTCGAAGTCAAAATGACGGGCTATGACGGCGTTATCGGATCTGGCACTTCCAAAAGGTTGGCGGAACAGGCGGCGGCCGAACAATTTTTAAAGGAAAACAATCATGACGCAACCTGAAACAAGATGCGGTTTTGTCGCGGTTTTAGGCGCACCTAACGCCGGCAAATCGACTTTAGTCAATTTACTGGTCGGCGCCAAAGTTTCAATCGTGTCTCCCAAAGTTCAAACAACACGATCTCGCGTGCGCGGCATTGTCATGATCGGAACAAGTCAAATTATTTTGGTAGATGTACCGGGCATCTTTAAACCCAAGCGCCGGTTAGACCGTGCAATGGTTGCAACGGCGTGGACCGAATCAAATGATGCGGACGTTCGGTTGTTATTAATCGATGCCCAAAAGGGAGTTGATGACAACACGGCGATGATTATTGACAATCTGCAAAAAAACAATCAAAAAACTGTTTTGGTGTTGAACAAAATCGACCTTTTGGAAAAAGAAAAGTTGTTGCCGCTCATTCAACAATTAAAGGACATTCCCATTTTTACGCAGACTTTTTTAATCAGCGCCAAAACCGGTGAAAACGTCAAAGAATTGTCGGATTATCTGGCAGCTCACATGCCGGTCGGTCCTTACATGTTTCCCGAAGATCATTTATCCGACCTGCCGAACCGCTTGTTTGCGGCAGAGGTCACGCGGGAAAAACTTTACATGCACCTGCAACAGGAACTGCCGTATTCTTTAACGGTAGAAACCACCAATTGGACTCAAACGGCCAAGGGCGACATTAAAATCGATCAGACCATTTATGTGGAACGAGAAGGTCAAAAAGCCATTATTATCGGGAAAAACGGCTCGATGCTGAAAAAAATCGGAGCCGCCGCCCGATATGAATTAACGCAGTTGTTGGGTCAAAAGGTTCATCTGTTTTTATTCGTAAAAGTCCGTGAAAATTGGGTTAATGATCCGGCTCGTTACCAAGAATGGGGATTGGATTTCAATGCCTGATTTCAATGATACGGGCTTTGTTCTGGCTTGCCGCCGACACGGAGAAAGCGGCATTATTTTAAGTGTTTTCACACAAAACCACGGGCGACATCTCGGATTGATCCGTTCTAAAATCATTCCTCAGCCCGGTACATTTGTCCATGTGAAATGGCATGCGCGATTGGCCGAGCATTTAGGCAATTACACCTGCGAAACCGTCAATGCATTCAGCATTCGTTACTTGGAAGACGCCCCTCGTCTGGCTGCCTTGTCAACTCTTTGTCAGCTGTTGGATGAATCTCTGCCCGAACGCGAGGCTTTGCCGGATTTTTTTAATCAATTATTGGCCTTTTTAGATCAAATGGATGAAAAAGATTGGCTGGCGGCATATGTGCGGTTTGAAGCGCGTTTGTTAAGCGTTTTGGGATTCGGGATGGATTTAACCAAATGCGCGGGTGGCGGAGACCCGAACGATCTGGCCTATGTATCACCCAAAACGGCACGTGCCGTCAGCCGTGAAAAAGGAGATCCGTATCGGGAAAAACTTCTTTCTTTACCGGCTTTTTTGTATAAAGATGTCCCTGCCACACCGCAAGACATTCAAAACGGTTTATCTTTAACGGGATACTTTTTATCCATTCATGTTCGCAAAATGCCCGGCATGCGGCAAACACTTTCTAAAAATCTGTAATCATTCATCACTGGAACCCAGCCGGCCGATAACCATTTCCTGGTTCACGTAAACGCATTCGATAAATCCGAAACCCGCCATCAACACCATCATGGCCGATCCGCCGTAAGAAACAAGCGGCAACGGAACGCCCACGACCGGCAGCAACCCCATCACCATTGCCGTGTTGATAAAAACATACAGCGAAAAGTTAACAATCAATCCCAAAGCTAAAATTTTACCGAAGAAATTACTGCTTTTCAGAGCCATTCTAAATCCCAACAGAATTATAGCCATATACAAAATCAACAGAAAAGATGACCCGATTAACCCGAACTCTTCGGATAAAACCGTAAAAATAAAATCGGTGTGTTTTTCCGGAATGAAATTAAGATGGCTTTGTGTTCCTTCCAAAAAACCTTTACCGAAAAGCCCTCCTGAACCCAGCGTAATTTTAGACTGCATAATATGGTATCCGGCACCCAAAGGATCTCTTTCCGGATCCAAAAAAGTTAAAACGCGCTGCCGTTGGTAATCATGCAAAAAATGCCACCCGATCGGAATAGCTGCCAAACCGGCGGCGCCGACTAAAGCAAACTTCCACCATTGAACACCGACCAAAAAGAAGATGGCAACCGTCACGAAAACCAACATCGACGCCGTCCCTAAATCAGGTTGGACTAAAATCAGACCAACCGGCAAAGCCATCATCACCGTCGGAATAATCAGATGCGTCGTTCGTTCGACATCTTCTTCTCCGCTGCCGTGAAAATACCGCGCCAGCGCCAAGACTAAATTAATTTTCATCAGTTCCGACGGCTGCAATTGCATAAATCCCAAATCTAACCACCGTTGAGCTCCCATACCGACCACGCCGCGAACGTCTACGGCAATCAGTAACAACAAGCTGATCGCATAAAAGACGTAGGCATATTTCATCCAAAACCTCAAATCAATCAACAAAATGGTGAAAAAGACACAACACCCCATCATAAAGCGGAAAAACTGTTTAGCCGCCCACGGTTCCATCGATCCGCCGGCAACCGAGTACAACAACATGATGCCAATCCCGACAACACAACAAATCAGGAAAAAGAACGACCAGCTCATTGTCAACAGCTTGTCTTTTATTGACATTTCAAAATCTTTAAAATAACAGTTTCGATCCAAGAAAAGACTCATTTATCATCCTTTTGCGTTTCTTTATCAATTTGTTCCAATTCAAGAACTTTTCGCATGATTTCTCCGGCAATCGGCGCCGCTTTGGATCCGCCGCCGCCGCCATGTTCTACGGCAACAGCCAACGCATATTTCGGCTTATCCGTCGGTGCATACCCCACGAAGAAAGCATGATCCCGGTCTTTCCATTTGAGCTCATGTTGTTGTTTTAAGCCCTCTTCCCGTTCTTTCAATGTGATACGCCGAATTTGCGTACTGGCCGTTTTGCCGCCCATGCGCTGGCCGTTTACATTAATGCGGGTATGATAAGCCGTTCCGCCGCGCTCGTTAACAACAGCCCGTAATCCTTTCAAAACCAAAGCCAAATGCTGCGGTGAAATATTGAGCGATTCGGCCGTTTCAGTCACATCCGACTGTAACAGGCGAGGCATAATTTTTTTGCCTTTACTGCTGACTCTGGCCATCATCACGGCCATCTGCAAAGGCGTCGCCAGCAAAAAGCCCTGCCCGATGCCCATGTTCATGGTATCTCCGCGTCGCCAGGCGTCTCCGTATTTAGCTTCTTTCCATGCCCGCGAAGGCAAAAGCCCTGCTTTTTCTCCGACCAAATCAATGCCGGTTACATCCCCGAACCCGAGACGAGATGCCATTTCAACAATCTTATCAACACCCGTATCATAAGCAATTTGATAAAAGAAAATATCACATGAATGTTGCAATGCTTCGACCAAATTCAACGGTCCGTGCCCCGTCTTTTTCCAACAGTGAAACGGATGATCGCCCACAAACAGTCGACCGTCGCATTGAATACGCGTGTGTTCATTAATGATTCCGTTTTCAAGCGCTGCCAAAGCCACCACAATTTTAAACACGGATCCCGGCGAGTACTGGCCGGCAATCGCTTTGTTCATCAACGGTCGCCGTTCATTTTGAGACAAATTCTTCCATGTTTTCACATCCAACGGAGCATTAAACAGATTAGGATCATACGAGGGCGTCGATACCAACATCTTCACGCCGCCTGTTTCAATATCAATCAAAACAGCCGATCCGGCTTCTTCTTTTAACGCATTATACCCGACTTCCTGCAAGCGGGAATCCAAAAACAATCTTAAATTTTCACCGGGAACGGCATCTTGTTTTTCCAATTCCCGAACTTCACGCCCGACCGCGTTGATTTCTATTTTTCGCGAACCGGTTTGACCATACAAACGGTCTTCATAAAATTCTTCAACGCCTGTTCGACCGATGCGGACATCCGGCATTTTTTGCAGTTCTTCCTGATTTTTCAAATCTTCATCCGTCATAAAAGACACGTATCCGATCGCATGCGCGCTTTTTTCACCGGACGGATAAACGCGCATCAAGCTGTCTTCAATGGAGATACCCGGTAAATCCGGAATATTTAATTGAATGGAAGCCATTTCATCAAACGATAAATCATCCTTGACCCGAACGGACATGAATGCGCGTTTTTGTTTAATTTCTTTCAAGATCCGTTCATACTCTTCATCCGAAACCAGCACCAGCTTGCCGAAATTCATCAAAGTCGAACGCAGATTCCCGTTTGTATCTTCTGCCACAATCACGCTGCGAAACGTTTTGCGATTATAGGCAAGCGGAATATCGTTACAATCTAAAATCAATCCGCGCGGCGGCGCAATCAACTTTAATCCGATGCGGTTCTTGTCGGCCAACATTTTGTATTTGTCAGCTTCCACAACTTGCAGATAAAACATGCGACCGAACAAAATCGAAGCCAGCGCGACCTGCGCACCGCCCATCAAGAAAGTTCGTCTGGTTACTTTTTTAACGCCGTCTGCCTGCCAAGTCCGGCAATCAACGGATAAAATCCGATCAACAAACAATATTGTCCGACGGCTGCACCGATCGGCATCAGCTGCCAACGCAATAAACTGACCAGCCCCCACAAAAGCCCCGACAGCGGCAGCATAAACACAGCAAATGTTCCCCACAAAAATAAAAAAGAATGTCCGACTAAAAAACGACGTTGTGTATAAACAAGCACATAAAACAGCATAAAGATTAAAGTATCCACACCGAGCGGATTAGCATATATCAAATCAGCCAACACCCCTAAAATAAAAACAGTCATCGGCGGCAACAAATCCGGACGTAAAATCAGCCAACAAAAAAGCGCAATAAAAATAAACGGCACGAATAACTCCGCAAAAAAAGCAAGCCGAAACGGAAACAGCCCCAAAAAAAGAAATCCGAAACATGTCAGAAAAGGAATGCTTCTGATCAATCCGTCCGCCAAATAGGGAATCACATCCCGTCGTCTCATTCCTGCTCCTCTAACGTAGCTTCACTCGGCAACAAACCGCCGACGCCGAAATCCACCAAACGAACAAAGTCCACATCTTCACGCGAGACAAACGGCGTTACTTCAATTTTTTCTTTTCCGACTTTCGACACCGTTCCGACCGCTAACCCCATCGGGAAAACGCCCGCGTGCCCCGAAGTCGTAATATAATCGCCCTCACGAACCACAGCACCTTCCGGCAAAGACGTCAATTGCAAAACCGGAGAATTATTTCCCGCGACAATACCTAAATACCGTTTTTCACCGACTGTTACCGGCACCCTCGAAGCGTAATCCGTCAACAACAGTAACCGCGCAGAATTTTGTCCGACCGAAACAATTCGCCCCAAAAGCCCCGCATTGTAAAGCGCTACAAAACCTTTACGAACGCCCGCTTCTTTTCCGGCCTGAACCAAAACAGAGCGTGCAAAAGCCCCGCCGTTGTCCGCGACAATGTAAGCCGTTATCGTTTTGCCGGACGGCGGCACGACAAAACCCAGCTCTTTTTTCAATAAATCATTTTCCTGCTTGAGCTGCTGCGCACGGTTCACCCAATAAAGCAATTTACCGTTTTCTTCTTTCAATCGCAGGTTCTTGTCATGTACATCCCAAAATTCACCGACAAACTCACCGATATAGCCTAACCCTTGAAACGGTTTATATAAA
>CALXTZ010000073.1 GCA_944391545.1 uncultured Alphaproteobacteria bacterium | reverse complement strand
ATTTTCCAAAATAATTCTTCAACATACATCGGATCTTTTAACGAATAATGGTACGCAAAGTTATTCCACGCCTTTTTATCCTGCGAATACGCTTTATCCATCAATTTTAATCCCAGCGCTGCCGGCGAATCCATTTCAATCGTTTCCGCACCGAACATCGCATTGTGAAATTTAAAAGACGTATAATGAAACTGATCCCGATAAAAACCGGCAACTGCTCGAATCCCATCTTCCGCTGCCCGAGAAACCGTTTCATTTTGAATGGCGTTTGCTTTGCAATACGCGCCGTACAACACAGAAACACCGACTTCGTAATCAAAAAACATTTTTTCCTGATCCGTCAACGAAGCTTTCTTCTGCATCAACGCATCCGACTGCGCCAACGAAAAAGATTTCGTAAAATAAGCATCCCGATCATCCATACTATTCAAGCGTTCAGCCATCTTCATAAACCGTTTTGATGCCGTCAAAGCAACCAGGCATTCATATAATTTGGAATAAAGATGCGGCTCGCTTTGCTGAAGCGCAGAAAAGCCCAATTGTTCCATCGCCTGTGATGTCGGCAGATAAATGATTTTATCCCACACCAACGTTCGAGGGTCTGCGCCGTCCGTATTATTCATTATTTTACTCCTACTTTTCCTTTTAAAGGCTTCTTACCTTACGAATCAGTACTCGAAAAAGTACATTTTAACGAAAGCACAGATTCATGTCAAGAATTTATTAACAAATAGTTAACAAATTGCACTTCGCAAGGCAGAGTCTCAAAAATTGTTTAAAAAACAAGACGAAAGCCTATAAAAATCTTTTTTTAAAGGCGCGCAAACCGGTCATTTATTCCTTTTCAAAAACGAATCGGCCCCCAAAAACGGGGCATTTATTCGTATTCAGCTCATCATACAAAAGGATATAACTTCCGTTTTTCGTTTCTCGAATTCATGCACATGAAAGGACAAACTTCGCCCCCTTCTTTTCTTTTTACAACCCAATCAAAAGACAGATAAATAAATTTCCGTAAAAACGCTTGCTCTTTTGTTTATTTTGCTGTATAAAGAAGGCCTTTCGAGTCAAACAGGCAATGGGATGCCTGCAGACAATGGTTTAATTTAACATAAGGAAAATAAAATGCCCAAAATGAAAACAAAAAGCGCTGCCAAAAAACGGTTTACCGTTACAGGCACCGGCAAAATCAAAAGAACAACGGCTTATAAACGTCACTGTTTAGCCTGCAAAACGACAAAGATGAAACGTCAAGCCCGCGGGGGTCGTATCTTGGATAAGACCAACTTCAAGGCAGTTATTCGGTTCATTCTTGGCAAATAAGGAGTTTTAAAATGGCTAGAGTTAAAAGAGGCGTTGTCGCCCATGCAAAACACAACAAAGTTCTGAAACTTGCAAAAGGGTATAGAGGACGCAATAAAAACGTCTTTACGGTTGCTAAAGAAAAAGTTGAAAAAGGCTTACAATACGCTTACCGCGATCGGCGCAAGAAAAAAACGACTTTCCGTGCTTTATGGATTGCGCGTATCAACGCCGGCGTTCGGGAACAAGGTTTGACTTATTCTCGATTTATGAGCGGGCTGAAACAGGCCGGAATCGAACTGGACCGCAAAGTCCTGGCAGATATTGCTTTGAATGATTCTGCTGCTTTTGCCGGTTTGGTCGAAAAAGCCAAGGCGGCGTTGAAGGCTTAACATCAAAAGCATTCAAAATTAAAGGGCCGTCCTCTTGACGGTCCTTTTTTATTGGGTTATTCTACCGCTACTTTATGCTTTGATAAGGAAAGAACAATGGATACACTTGAAACACTCAAACCTGATATTTTAAAGAAAATTGAAGAAGCTGATTCCCTGACGGTGCTGGACGACATCCGTGTGGCTGTTTTGGGCAAAAAAGGGACATTGACCGAAATGATGAAAACGTTGGGTCAATTGCCGCCTGAAGAACGCAAAATGGCCGGGCAAACGTTAAACTTGGTCAAAACGGAAATAGGAGATGCGCTGGATGCCAAGAAAAAAGCGCTGGAAGAAAAAGAATTGGAACAGCGCCTGGCAACGGAATCCGTGGATGTGACGCTGCCCATACGGCCGCAGCAACAAGGGCGCATTCACCCGATTGCGCAAGTCATGGAAGAAATGTTGACTATTTTTGCGCAAATGGGCTTTGAATTGGCAGAAGGTCCCGATATTGAAGACGACTTCCATTGTTTTGAAGCATTGAACTTTCCGCACGACCATCCGGCGCGTCAAATGCAGGCGACTTTCTTTATGCAAGACGGCGACGGTTTAATTTTGCGGACACACACCTCTCCGGTTCAAATCCGCACGATGGAAAAGAAACAACCGCCTATCCGTATTGTGGCTCCGGGTCGGGTCTATCGTTGCGATTACGATATGACGCACACGCCGATGTTCCACCAAATCGAAGGGCTGGTCATTGACAAAGAAACCAATATGGGGCATTTAAAAGGTGTGTTGGTGGATTTCATGAAACGCTTTTTCGAAGTGGATGACGTCCCGATGCGTTTTCGCCCGTCTTTCTTCCCGTTTACGGAACCGTCTGCCGAAGTTGACATCGGATGTTCGCGTGAAAACGGCGAATTTAAAATCGAAGCCGGCAAAGGCTGGATGGAAGTGCTGGGATGCGGCATGGTTCATCCGAACGTGATTAAAAACAGCGGGCTGGATCCGAATGAATATCAAGGCTTTGCTTTCGGTTTCGGCGTCGACCGGTTTGCCATGTTAAAATACGGTATTCCGGATTTACGTTCATTCTTTGATGCGGACATGCGCTGGATTAAACATTACGGCTTTTTGCCGTTGGATGTGCCGACTGTCACAAGCGGGTTAAGTTTAAACGGAGGACAAAAACGATGAAATTTTCTCTTTCTTGGTTAAAAAATTATTTGGATACGACGGCCTCTGTGAATGAGATTGCCGACACATTAACGGCGATCGGTCTGGAAGTTGAAGAAATCGAAGACAAAGCAACGGCTTTACAAGGCTTTATCGTCGGCGAGATTAAAACGGTTGAAAAACATCCGAATGCGGACAAATTAAACCTGTTGACGGTTTGGACGGGAAAAGAAGCTTTGCAAATCGTTTGCGGCGCACCGAATTGCAAAGTCGGCATGAAAGGTGTTTTGGCTCTGCCCGGCACAAACATTCCGAAATTCAATGAAGTATTACAAAAAGGCGTTATTCGCGGCATTGAAAGTCAAGGCATGATGTGTGCCGAAGATGAGCTGTGTTTGGGCGAAGATCACACGGGCATTATTGAATTAGACACGGATGCACCGGCGGGAACACCTTTTGTGGATGTGTTAAAGCCGGATGTTGTGTTTGACGTAAACGTTACGCCAAACCGCGGTGATTGTTTCGGTGTCAAAGGGATTGCCCATGATTTAGCAGCGGCCGGCCTCGGCACATTGAAACAAACGGATGCGGCGCCGGTTAAAGGAACGTTCAAAAGCCCGGTATCGGTCACGATAACGACGCCGGATTGCCCGGTGTTTGTCGGACGATGCATCAAAGGCGTTCGAAACGGTGAAAGCCCCGATTGGTTGAAACAAAAGCTTTTATCTGTCGGATTGCGGCCGATTTCGGCGTTGGTGGATGTGACCAACTATTTCAATATCGGCGAATGTCGGCCTTTGCATGTTTTTGATGCTGATAAATTAACCGGCAATATCACGGTTCGGTCGGCCAAAGACGGCGAAAAAATCCAAACGTTGGATGACAAAGAATACACGCTCTCGGACGGTATGGTTGTTGTCGCGGATGACAAAAACGCTCAAAGCATTGCCGGCATCATGGGCGGCATTGATACGGCTGTTTCAAAAGAAACGCAAAATGTCTTTTTGGAAGCTGCCTTTTTCGAACCGCTTTCCATTGCCAAAACCGGACGCGCTTTGAATGTTGAATCGGATTCTCGGTCTCGGTTTGAACGCGGCGTAGATGCCATGGCGACCGTTCAGGGAAACGAAAACGCCACGCAAATGATTTTGGATTTGTGCGGCGGAGAAGCTTCCGAATTGGTGATTGCCGGCCAAGTTCCCGACAAAACGCGCGTGATCGCGTTTGATTTCGGGTTGGTCGAAAAATTGTGCGGGATTGATTTAAGCGAAAATCAATCAACGGCTATTTTGGAAAAATTAGGCTTTGTTGTTGACGGGACGCAGATCACCGTTCCGGCCTGGCGGTACAATGACGTGTTCGGACCGAATGACATTGTCGAAGAAATCGTTCGAATTGCCGGATATGATAAATTGCCGGCCTTACCGATGCGTTCATCTGACATTGTTATTTCGACATTGACCCCGACACAAAAAAGAGAAGTTGCTGTTCGTCGTGCTTTAGCAAGTGCAGGCTTATGTCAAGCTGTCACTTGGTCATTTATGGATAGTACTTTAGCCGACCTTTTTAACAGTAAGAAAGTTATGATTCAAAATCCGATTGCGTCTGATTTAAACGAAATGCGCCCAAGTTTAATTCCTAACCTGTTATCCGCTGCCAAACGAAATTTAGACAGAGGTCAAACAGGCGTTCAACTTTTTGAAGTCGGTCCGGAATTTTTCGGCGTCCAACCGGGGCAACAACGCATGGTTGCCTGTGCTGTTCGGGCGGGAACAACACACGATCGCCATTGGGATGATAAAGGTCGTTCGGTTGATTGTTTTGATGCAAAATCGGATGCACTTGTCGGTTTAGCAGCGGCGGAAGCACCCGCTAATGCTCAAATTTACAAACAAGCACCGGCGTGGTATCATCCTGGGCGTTCGGGCAGTTTAACGCTCGGCAAAAACGTGTTGGCGCATTTTGGGGAAATTCATCCGAAAATTTTAGCGGCTTTCGGGATTAAAGTACCGGTCGTTGCTTGTGAAATTTATTTGGATAACATTCCGATGCCCAAAGCCAAATCTAAAACACAAAAACCGCTGAAAGCATCTAACCTGATGCCGTTGTCGCGCGATTTTGCGTTCGTGATGGATACAAAGGTGGAAGCGGCCAAGTTATTGAGTGCCATTCATTCTGTTGATAAAGAGCTGATTCAAGATGTTCGAATCTTCGATGTTTATGAAGGAGACAAACTGCCGGCCGGCAAAAAATCATTGGCGGTGGAAGTTGTCATTCAGCCGACGGAAAAAACGTTAACGGATGAAGAAATCGACAGTTTGTCCCGGCGAATTGTGGCTTGCGTCAACAAAAACACCGGCGCCGAATTGCGCTCTTAAAAAGTAAAAAAGAAATCCCTTCGATAAAACGGAGGGATTTTTAATTGACAAGGGAGTGAGAATGAGATAAAAAAGAATTCATAAAGGAAAGGGAATAAATGATGAAATTCTTCAACCGGTTACCAATCACCCCTCCCCCCTATTTAAAGAATAACGGCTGTTTTTGGCCATTTTTCAGACAATTTAAATTAATCAATCGATTCAGGAAAGGGTCGCCCCGGTCCCCCATATCCCGCGGGGCGACCCTTAGGAAGATTTGGCAAAAAATCGGTTTGCCTGTAACGGGTGTTTGTCCCGACCGTTCGGTGTGGCATCCGTTCATTCCGGCCGCGCCATGCGCCCAAAGAAATTCAGCGCGGCCGGTGGCGGTTTCCCTAACGGCGGCGCGGCCGGAAACCGAACATCATATCGGCGGGGCGCCCACTCGCGCCCTTTCGTCCCGCCGATGGAAAACAACTTTCCAACATATCAAACTCGGGCGCCTTTTCCCTCAAATCAGCGGTCAGAGCAAGGGAACGACGACGGGCTACCTTTCCTGCCGTTCGGAGTCTCTTTCCCCCGCCGCGCCGAAATTCTTCGGGCGCGCGGCGCGGCGGGTAGCTCCCCAATCCGGCAGAAGCATGATTGAAATGCTCGCCGTATTGGCGATTATCGGCATCTTGTCCGTTGTTGCCGTCACCGGCCTCATGTGGGCTTTCGCTAAACACAAAGCCAATGATACCATTCATGACGTTTATCTGTGGGAACTTGCCGCCCTTGATAGCAATCAACTCTTTGACAAGGCGTTCGGACAACTCATCCTCCCGGAACTCGGGTCTGTGTCCACGCATGGTTATCCGATGGCTATTTGGATTGAAAGCGAGGATGCTTTTTCTATTCATGTGAACGACGTCCCGAAACGCGTTTGTTCTTTGATGTTGGATATGGTGACGGCCGATCAAATTGTTACCGTGAATGATGTTTTATTTGAAAGTGCCAATATTTGTGATGCGGAAACGAACCTGATGATTTTTTATTTAAGTAAAGATCAAGGCGCGATAGATCAAGCGTGTATACCGGCTTGTTCCGGCTGTCAATCTTGCAGAGAGGGAACCTGTTATGATAATAATGCTTTATGTGGAACAAATGAGGTTTGTTCTTCCGGTACTTGTGCTTGTGCTCCCGGTCGGATGAGAGTCGTGTAGGGAAAGAGTGTATGTCTCGGTGGCCGTCCTATCGTTAAATAAACAAGC
>CALXTZ010000072.1 GCA_944391545.1 uncultured Alphaproteobacteria bacterium | reverse complement strand
TCCGTTAAATGAACGTTTTGTTTGCATGAACCACTATTGGACGTCATTTGTTCACAAACGCCATACATCGTACTGGCCCCTGTGGAACCAAGACGGCCACTGCAACTTTCACTCGTCCACGCCACACGGCAATATTGACCCGATGGACACGAAGTGATATTTAAATCGCCCAAATGAACGCCTTGTTTGCATGACCCGCCATTGGATGTCATTTGCTCGCAAACGCCATACATCGTTGATGCACCCTTTGAGTTTATGGTGCCGCTGCAATTTTCTCTCGTCCACGCGACACGGCAATATTGACCGGATGGACAACTGCTGGTATTTAAATCAGGCGGTGTTTCGTATGCCTTCGTCGGATTGACAAAGCCCGTTATTTGACAGGTTGGTTTGATGGAACCTATCGGATTAACATATCCGGTCACTTGACAATCCGAACCAATGGCTCCGACTGGATTCGTGTACCGATAAACACATACCGCTTCACACGTTTGTGTTGCTTTTAGCCATGTCTTGCCGGAGGCTTCACAACACGCTTGACTGTCATCCGGGTTACAACAAGCACCCTCTAAACAAATCCCAGTTGAACATTCTGTCCCATCCGGCAAATTGGTGATTTGATCACATGCATTGTCTTGGGATATAATTTCCTGACATTCTGTCGGTGTATCCAATTTCTCACAACACTTTCGTGTCTCTTCTTGCCATGTCTTACCCGAAGCTTCACAACACGCTTGACTGTCATCCGGATTACAACAAGCCCCCTCTAAACAAATCCCAGTTGAACATTCTGTCCCGTCAGGCAAGTTGCTGATTTGGTCACATGCATTGTCTTGGGATATAATTTCTTGGCATTCTGTCGGTGTATCCAATTTCCCACAACACTTTTGTGTTGCTTCTTGCCATGTCTTACCCGAAGCTTCACAACACGCTTGACTGTCATCCGGGTTACAACAAGCCCCCTCTAAACAAATCCCAGTTGAACATTCTGTCCCATCCGGCAAATTGGTGATTTGATCACATCCCTCTTCAACCGTCGTGATTTCTTGGCATTCCGTCGGAAGCGGTAATGTCGGACACACACACGCACATGTTGAACTGTCCCATGAAGCATGCTCGGGACATGCTTGCGGTTCACATACACAATCGCAGGAAATGGGGTCACGCATAAACCCGTCAGCACAGGTCGTGTAACAACTGCCGCCGCATTCCGTGTAACCGGGCGCACAAACACAACTCCCACTTTGGCAGATTTCTTTCGGTTTGCACAGGTTATCATTGTCTCGACAGACACCGCTTTCACAAGATTGGCATCCGGAACAGGTGCAATCTATGGGGTCACCCCCGCTGGACGGTTTACCAACAGATAATCCGTTATAAGAAAAGACAAACGTATTATCCGAACCACATGTTGAAGACAAATCAGCCCCATTTAACGTCACACTTTTGGGAACTGGAAAGGTCATGTCTTGCAATCGGCGACAAACGCGTTCAGGGACATGAGAGGCAATAATGTCATATCCGTTGCCGGTTGTCTTTTTATGTTGATAAGTAATGCCTTCAACGACTTCGTCAAATCCGGCCAACGGATAAGTTTGTCCGGTTGTCGCTTGTCTGACGAAAGGATTTGAGAAAGAAGTCACGGCACGTAAATCGACTTGGTTATAGATTTGATTAGCGCGATGTTTAGACACAGCAAACGAATAAGCCGCAATCCCGCCAACCGTTAACACGCCCATAATAGCCAGCACGGCCAACATCTCTGCCATGCTTCTGCCGGATTGGCCGGTGATTTGAGGGGAAAGGTGACCGGCTTGATATCGGCGGAGCGAAGGGGCGCGGGTGGGCGACCCTTTCTGTGATATATTCACTCCTCTTGTTGAAGTCTTTCCCACGGGACGCGCGGGAGAGCGGGTACTTGCCGCACTAATACATTTATTCAATTGTCCTCTCCGACGATGAAGCATCCCTCGCGCACTCATTCCAATCGTTCCTCTTTGCTCTGTTCGTTCTTCTTTCAATTCTTTCTCCTTTAACTTCTACTTCTTTGTGAATTTAGGTGTCTTTTTCTTTTCTCTTTTCAACTCTACCCCCCCCCCCCCCCACCTGTCAAGTACTTTTTTAAAAAGATTAAAAAATAAAATTTGTCACAAAATCGTCACGAAAAAAGAATTGCTTTTTCGGGGAATTCTGTTATCTTTGGCACATCCAAACAATTAAATTAAAAAGGAAATAAAATGACAGAAGGATTGATGAAGAATAAACGCGGATTGATCATGGGGGTTGCCAATGATCATTCAATTGCTTGGGGTATTGCTAAAGCTGTTGCCGATCAAGGTGGGGAATTGGCTTTTACGTATCAAGGCGAAGCTTTGGAAAAACGGGTTCGTCCTTTGGCCGAATCGATTAACAGCAACCTGTTGATGCCTTGCGATGTCACGGATCCGGCCAGCATGGATTCTGTTTTCAAAACATTAAAAGACACATGGGGCACGATTGATTTCGTCGTTCATGCCATTGCTTTTTCGGACAAAAATGAACTTAAAGGCCGCTATGTTGACACAACGGCGGAAAACTTTTCCAAAAGCATGTTGATTTCTGCCTATTCTTTCACGGATGTTTGCAAACGGGCTGCGGAATTAATGCCGAACGGCGGTTCTTGTTTAACTCTGACTTATTTAGGTGCCGAAAAATATATTCCGAACTACAATGTGATGGGTGTGGCTAAAGCGGCTTTGGAAGCGTCTATCCACTTCATCGCATACGATTTAGGCGGCCAAAACATTCGCGTCAACGCGATTTCTGCCGGTCCGATTCGGACATTGGCAGCGGCCGGCATCGGCGATTTCAAACAAATTTTGTCTTGGAATGAATTGAATGCGCCATTGCAAAGAAACGTCACGATCGAAGACGTCGGCGGTACGGGTCTTTATTTGTTAAGCGATTTAGCCAGCGGTGTGACCAGCGAAGTCATCCATGTTGACGCCGGATACCACAAATTGGGCATGATTAATCCCAAAAACGCTCATCAAACGGCTGAATTGCTCGCAAACTTTAATATTTAAGCCGATTTTCAAACAAAAGGCTCCTTTTAAATAAGGAGCTTTTTTTGTTGTGCGATTTCTTTTTTTATGTTACACATTGTGTACGAAAGGATAAATACCATGAAATGGGATTGGCTGAAAGAACGCATACAAACATTGGGATTAACGCAAGCGCAATTTGCCGATCGGATTGATTGGGAAACAACGCGAGTCAGCGAGCTGATTAACGGCAAGCGGGATTTTCCCGGTCGCAAGCTCAAAAAAGCGGCGCAGGTTCTGGATGTTTTTTTCCAGGATTTATCTGATTACAACAATGATCATACCACACAAATTCCCAAGCCGATCGACCACGAAAAGCGGCTGCTTATTGAACAATCCGTTGCCAAGACGCTTCAAAAGAACAAAGTTTTCTTAACAACCGGTCAGCAGGAAGAAATTATTCATGATTTATATATGCGTGCTGTATGGGCGAAAGATGAAGAAAATAAAAAGGCGTCTTAAATGAAAAAAGAGTCCTTTTTTAACATTATTGTTGATAACGAACCGAAACGAAGCCTGGGGCTTTTGGAATCAAGCCTGTTGGACGAAGCGGCCGAACAAGCCGTCCGTTTAAAACACCGCGAACGCCACGCTTTTTACAAAGGAATTGTTTGCGGAGCCATCGGCCTGTTTTGCCTGTGCCTGCCGGTCGGAGTCTTTTTAAACAAGCCGACCCCTCAACCATTTTGCCCGGCAGAACCCGTTCAGTCAACACCAGCTCCGGAAATCATTTCGGAAAAACAAGCGCAGACATTAAAAAAGCTTGTTCATTCCGTCGCGGCCTGCGAGCAAAAAAGCACACAAACCATTTATTCCCAAATCCGCCGCAAAGCTCAAGTCAAATCATATAAAAAAGTCCCCAAAGAGGCCTATCCCGACATTATCGAAGAATTAAAAACCAGAGTTTGTTCATAATTTGACTTTTGGGGATTGACAGACGTTACACTTTGTGTAATATTCACATATCGACGAATGTCTATAAAGGAAAAAAGGAATGAGGCAAAACGCTCTGATTCGTCAAAAGTGTCTTTTATTTTTCAAGCTTATTTTGCTTGGATTGTGTTTGCTCTTCTTGACTTGATTCGATTTGATCCAAATAAGCCGTTAATTTATCCATACACTGCATTAACAAGTTGGGATTGGACGCTTTGTTGGCGTCCTCGACACCTTGGGCGTACAACGGACTTTCCATCAAAGAAGGCGTTCCGTTTTCTTGAGCCTCATCTCCGAAAAGCGTCGAAAAGGTCTCTCCTCTGCCCGATGCGGTTGCGTAATACCCCAAGCAATAAGCAAGGTCCGGCTCTTGCCCTTCGGGTTCCGGGCCGACCTGAACCGGCATCGGTTCATCCGGCAAATCAGTTTTATTTTCCGGCTGCATCGCCTCAACAGTCCCTTGAACCAACCCGGTGCAAAATAACTGCGTTTGGACGGAAGCCTCGCGCATCAAACCATCTTGTTGGCCTTCCGTAAAGGCAGCCATTTGCGAAAACGGCATCGGCGCCCCCAGAGCTTTGCTGTTTCTGTCAAAAAACCGGATTAAATCCGAATTTTGAGCATCCCGTGTCAAGCTGTCGTAATACCCGAGACAATACGCAAAAGTCACGGAACTATCGGTTTTCGATACATTCATTAAGTCCGACGGAGACCGCTCGGCCTGTACCGGCAACACCCACACCATCAAGGCAAATAAAATCAATTTTTTCATAGACCCTCCTTTTTATTCAAGATAAGCCGAACGCCTCATTTTGTAAAGAAATGTTTTATTGATGTTTTCCCGGCTCTTGTAAAAGCGATTTATGAATCTGTTTTCATCTCCTATTCTACACAATTTCCAGCCCGAGCCGAACAGCAAACTGAACGGCTTGATCCATCCGCACCCGAGCTCCTTTTAATTCCGAAAAACCGTCGGAAACCATCAAACCGTCAAGCGTGCATGTTGACAAATTAACTCCTTTTAAGGAGGTTTTAAAAAAATCAGAACGTGTCAAATCCGTTTGTTCAAAAGTTGTCTTTTTCAATTTAACTTCCGATAAAAATGCTTCATGAAGCCGACACGTGTCGAATGCGCATTCTTCCAACGTACATTGCGCAAAATTCGCATAACTTAAAGAACTTTCTGTCATGCGACTCTCTTTGAAACAGCTCTCGCAAAAAGAAGTACCGTCTGCTTTGGACGCATTTATTTCACACTTTTTCCAATAGCTTTTTTGAAAAGAGCAATTAGAAAAATCGCATCCCAACCATTTGGCTTGATGAAAATTGCATCCGTCAAACCGACACCGGTCAAACTTACATTTATGAAAAACGACTTCTTCAAATTCGATGCCGGATACGTTAACCGCCGAGACTTGTTCATTTTCAAAAACAAGCCCGTTTATCGATTCTTGCAATTGAAGCGCTTCTGTCACGCATGCATTAAACATGGCCAGCTCCCATATCGAGTGCTTTTTTAAGAACGGTCAAATCTGTCTGACATAAGGCCGGCATTAACTTTTCGATTTCGGCTTCCGGCCGGTCATAAATTCGCAACGACAAAAAAGCGGCAATTGTCTCTTCATCAAAACGTTTTTTTATTTCACGGCAAGGATTGCCGCCCACAATCGTATAAGGCGCCACATCTTTCGTAACGACGCTGTTTGCCGCAACAACAGCTCCTTCGCCGATATGAACGCCGGGCATAATCATTGCGCGCATTCCGATCCAAACACCGTCATCAATATGCGTATCTCCTTTAGATTGATAAGCGTCAACAATCTTTTCCAAAAACGGATAACAGCTGAACCAATCCATCCGATGCGTATGATTTCCGCCCATTAAAATAACAGCTTCGGCACCGATGCAGACATAATTGCCGATGTACAATTTATCATAATCCCAAAGCGGCTTGAACGTTTTTAAACTATACGCATCTCCGTATAAATAACGCACAACATACGCTTCAAAGTCAGGTGTATAGGCATTGCTGTAATAACTTTTTGTTCCTTTGATGATAATATTGGGATTACGAACCGTTTCGTGCAGATATTCTACTTTTGACCAATGTTTTTCCATTTCAACCTCTTTTGCTCTCCAGCATATCCGAGATTTAGGAAAAACAAAAGAAAATTTTAACTCAAAAGACGCGGCGGCTCATCGCCCCTGAACGACCGCCGCTTATTCATAAAAAAAAGCCGTTTGAAACGGCTTTTTTTAATGGCGGGAGTGACTGCGGGTCAAAAACATGCCGGTGGCATGAATTTTGACACGATAAGCAATGAAACTTGTTGAGCAAAGCGGACACGCGCATGCGAAACTTTAGTTGGAATTGGGCGAGAAGAGCCCCTGAACGACCGCCGCTTATTCATAAAAAAAAGCCGTTTGAAACGGCTTTTTTTAATGGCGGGAGTGACTGCGG
>CALXTZ010000071.1 GCA_944391545.1 uncultured Alphaproteobacteria bacterium | reverse complement strand
GATGTGTCTCCTTTTTAAAAAACTTTTTATAAAAAAGCGTATGCAACGATTATTTCTTCTTGTCAATAAGAATTTTAAAAAAATTCAAAAAAATATCATTTTATCTCAAAAAAGGGGCTGGCCTTTTCTTTTAATTTGATTATAATACGCTGCAACACAGCAAACGAACAGGAAAGAAACATGATTATTGCAATTGACGGATCTGCGGCGGCAGGAAAAGGAACTTTGGCTCAAAAGCTGATTAAACAATTCGGATACGCGTATCTGGACACGGGAGCGCTTTACCGGAGCGTCGGATTAAAGCTGTATGAACAAAAGCTGGATCCGACGGATGTAAAGGCCGCGCAAACGGCGGCTCTCGACTTGAAAGCGGACGAAATGTTGCATCTGCAAATGAATCCGGCCATTCGAACCGAAGAAATCGGCGCTTACGCATCGAAAGTATCGGCTATTCCCGAAGTCCGCCAAGCTTTATTTGATTTCCAGCGCCGATTCGCTTTTCATCCCGTCAACACGGACGGAACGCCGGCGCCCGGCGCTGTTTTGGACGGCCGCGACATCGGAACGGTCGTTTGTCCGGAAGCTGAAATTAAGCTGTTTTTAAAGGCCAGTCCCGAAGTCAGAGCACTGCGCCGATTAAAAGAGTTGCAAGCAAAGGGAATTTGTGCTATATACGACACCATTCTTTCGGATATCAAGGAAAGAGACGAGCGGGATTCAAAGCGAGCTGTTGCTCCTTTAAAACCGGCATCGGACGCTCTGGTTCTGGATACTTCCGAAATGAGCCCGGATGACGTTTTTGCCGCCGTCATCGATTTTATTAAAGGCAAAGGATTAATGTAACAAAGACCGCCGGACACAACCGGCTGGCAAATATGAATAAAGAAAAGGAATAAATTTATATGACGAATGTAAATACAAATGCACCTGTTTCCACAGAAGATTTCGCCGCTTTATTAGACGAATACATGGGTGCGGACAAAGGTCTGCAAGGGACTGTTGTCAAAGGAACAATCGTTGCCGTGAACGATGATTTTGTCACGGTTGATGTTGGTTTAAAATCCGAAGGACGCATTGCTGTCCGTGAATTCGGTGCCAATGCTGATTTAAAAGTCGGCGACAAAGTAGACGTTTTCGTCGACAAATACGAAGACAAAGACGGCCAAGTTGTTTTATCTCGCGAAAAAGCACGCCGGGAAGAAGCTTGGGCCGAACTTGAAAAATCTTTGGAAAAAGGGGAACATGTCATCGGAACGATTTTCGGTCGCGTTAAAGGCGGCTTTACCGTTGATTTAAACGGTGCCGTGGCTTTCCTGCCCGGTTCTCAAATTGATGTTCGCCCGATTCGCGACGTTGCACCGCTCATCGGTGTGGCTCAACCGTTCCAAATTTTGAAAATGGATAAATTACGCGGCAATATCGTTGTTTCTCGCCGGTCCGTTTTGGAAGAATCCCGGTCCGAACAACGTTCCGAAATCATCAAAAACCTGTCTGAAGGCCAAATCGTTGACGGTGTTGTTAAAAACATTACGGATTACGGTGCCTTTATTGATTTGGGCGGTGTTGACGGCTTGCTGCATGTCACGGACATTTCGTGGAAACGGATTAATCATCCGAGCGAAGCTTTGTCTGTCGGACAAAATGTCAAAGTTCAAATTATTAAATTCAACCAAGACACACAACGCATTTCCTTGGGCATGAAGCAATTGGAAGTGGATCCGTGGGAAGGCGTTGATGCGAAATACCCGGTCGGGACTCGCTTAAAAGGCCGTGTGACGAATATCACGGATTACGGTGCTTTTGTTGAATTGGATCAAGGGATTGAAGGTTTGGTTCATGTATCGGAAATGAGCTGGACAAAGAAAAACATTCATCCGTCCAAATTGGTTTCAACCAGCCAGGAAGTCGATGTTGTCGTTTTGGATGTGGATCAAAGCAAACGCCGGATTTCTTTGGGCATCAAACAATGCCAGGAAAATCCGTGGAAAGTTTTCGCTGACAGCCATAAAGTGGGCGACGTTATCGAAGGCGACATCCGCAACATTACGGAATTCGGTTTGTTCTTGGGCTTGAATTCTGAAATTGACGGCATGATTCACATGTCTGATTTGTCTTGGGACAAACCGGGCGAAGAAGCCATCAAAGATTACAAAAAAGGCCAAACCATCCAAGCTAAAATCTTGGACATCGATGTGGAAAAAGAACGCGTCAGCTTGGGCGTTAAACAATTGACCAACGACCCGTTTGAAGGCGCTGCCAGCAGCATCAAAAAAGGCGATGTTGTCACGGCGGTTGTCTCCGGCATCGAAGAAACAGGCATTAACGTTGACGTCAACGGTATGAAAGGCTTTATCAAGAAAACCGATTTAGCCAAAGAACGTTCCGAACAAAAACCGGATCGGTTTGCCGTCGGCGAAAAAGTCGATGCCAAAGTCATGACGATTGATGCGAAAACGCACAAATTGACGTTGTCCATCAAGGCGCGTGAAGTGCAAGAAGAAAAACAAGCTTTGGAAGAATTCGGTTCAACGGATTCCGGTGCTTCTTTAGGCGACATCCTGGGTGCTGCTTTGAAGAACGCCAAAAAGGCCAAAGAAGAAAAAGCCGAAGAAAAACCGGCTAAAAAGAAAACAACAAAGAAAAAAGCTGAAAAAGAAGAAGCTGTTGAAGCCTCCGAAGAAAAAGCTGAATAATCTTTGTTCTGATGAAAGAAAAAGGAGAGCGCTTGCTCTCCTTTTTTCCGTTATTGAAAGGAAATAAGCGGTGTATACATTATTTTACGTTATCGGGTCTTGGAAAAACGAAGATTTGGCAAAAGCTTATATTCAAATTGCGCGAAAAGGATCCGCCTCTTTCATTCACCTGCCCTTCACGCCTCAAGAAGATGTAACGGTTATCGGGGCTTATATTTTAAATCATTTGAAAGCCTCTTTGAACAAAGGGTTGATTCGGATTCCTTATTTTTTGATGGGAAAAGTCGATCATGATTCGCCTCAATTCATTAAAACCGCCGAAAAAACATGCGCGCTTTCTTTTCTCATCGGAATTGACGGTACCTTTAATCAAAACGGGCGTTTTCTTTTATCCGACAAATGGCGTGAAAAACATCAACATTATCTGACAAACCAAGAACATTCCATTTCTTTTTTCTTGGAAAAAGGATTTCAAGAAACCATTCCGCAGGGCCCTGCATATATTTTGCGCGCGTTGAATCACCTGCAAGCTCGTCTGGAAAAACTGCCGGATTCTTTTGAAGATCATTTTGATTATAAAGGACTGGTTCAAAATTTGATTGACGGCGGATATGACGTTAAAAAGCTCACAACTTCTCCTGTGGCGGCGGAACGACAGATCGGAACCATTGTTTTACGCATTCTTGAAAAGAATAAAATTTTGGAAAAATCGTAGTCCTTTTGGATTTTTAATTTTTGTACACTTTTTTCTTTACTTTTCGCCACGAACTGCTTATACTTAATAAAATAAGGAGTTCCCTGATGCCCGATTACAAACTTTTAACAGATGAAGAAATTCAAAAAATTAACGAAGATGCGCACAAAGAATACTTGGAACAAGGGGTCTTTATTCTGTCCTGTCTGATGCCACGACCGGTATATCCGGCCTGTCAAAATGAATTAATTGAAGAATTGGCGCAATTATACCGGTTAAGTCAACGGTTCTCATTCAACATTCACGATAAATACAAAGCTTTGGAGAAAATTTTAAATCAACCGGATCCGTTGCCGGCCTTACGACAATTTGTTACGGAAAGCTGTGCGCAGGCTGATATCTACAAAGACATTTTAAGCCAAACGATCCGAAAAGGAATCCATCTTCGTCAGCAAAAGAAACCGGCTTATCCGGCCTTATTCCGAGATAAATCAACTCTTTATTATGAAGTGGAACCTATTTTAACGCAAAAACAAATCCTGCAAAAGATTGAAAATGACTTTAAAGCTGCGCTACCGCCGTCTCAATCGTTAAAAGTTGATTTAAACGACATGACGTTCATCTATCAAAATCAAACCATGCGCGCCGGCCGCTTTTTATATCAACGATGCAAAAACATGACTCTTTTTCTTCATGAAATGAAAAAAGAGCCGGATTATATGGCTGATTATGTTCCGTTTTTACAAAATGCCGATTACACGGGATTTAAAAAATTCAGATCCGATGACATGAACCGAAAGTCTCAATTTGTCGGGTTAAGAAATGAATTGGATTTTTATTTATTGGCCTCTTATTATCGTTCTTTCCAAACGAAGGGGCAATCTGACTTTGAACAAATTTCCCAAGCAGTCAAAACCATAACGGAAATCTACAAGCCTTTATTAAAAGATTTCCAATTTACGGCTGATCACTATTTAGAAAGAGCTTCCTCTTTTGATTTAAAAGAAACGGAAGACATGACTAAATTTGCAATTGACCTGATAATGATTTCCAATCATCCGGCAACGATAGCTCGCAAATCCACATACGTATGGTGGCAAAATCATATCGGAACTGATGGCGAAATGACGGAAACCTGCATGGCTGCCGACGGAGAAAATCACAGCAAATATGTTCCCAGAAGCATCGGTTCCGGCAGCTTAATTGCTATCGGCGTCAACAAATGTTGCCCGGACAGATGGTTGTCACGTATTGACATCGAACCGTATGTGAATGCGCAAACCAAAGAAGTGCTTTATCAACCGGGCCGCTTGTACGGTCAACCGTCCATCGGTTTTTATCATTACGTTAAATCTTTTTGCAACATGATTAACGCCGGCAAAGAGGGAACTTTTAAATTGAAAAAAGGCTTATATAGAGACAATGGATTGCCTGTTTTTTGGGAAAAATTCGGAAAAGAAGAACGGTCATATTCGTAATATTTGATTACCTTAAAAAAGGAGAGGGAACCCTCTCCTTTTATAGTAAAAGGTTACATAAATCACAATTCCCCAAAATTGACAAAAGATATTTTTAATCTTAACATCAAACTTAATCCATTTTTAAAAAAGCAGATTGAAGCTATAAAAATCGGGACAAAACTTACCAACAAAATGCATAGTAGGTAGGCATGGCATTGATGGTGCTGCCTACATTTCCCGTAGATAAAACAACGTAAAATGCCTTAATGGAATCAAAGGGAGTGGCTGACCAACTGCAATGACTTTCAGAAGAGGCCCCAACCAGATTTGAACACTTCTCATCGCCCACTTCTCCATCCCAACCGGGACACATCTCTTCCATAGAAGCTAAATGGCGACCACGCGCCTCACACCAAGTAAAAGCATTAGACCAAGTCATTGTACCGTTACTCATACAATATTCGTGGCTGTTGTTAAGCCCTGTAACAGTTGTTCCCTCATCGCAGGAAGCTGTCACGGTTGCTTCACACACGCCACTTTGACAGGTACCGTCAGTACCTTCAGTCGTGGTACACGCGGTTCCATCCGCAACATTGGCTAATGCTGGACAAACACCCGATGCGGCGGACGTTAACATTTGACACGACGCTGCCGTTAAATCTTCGCAACACTTCCCAGCAGTTTCATTGTATGTTGAGCCAGTCTCACAATTCGGACGACAAGAACCGTCACTTTGGCACGTCCCGTCACAGGTCGGTGTACAAGTTTCGGGTGTTATCGGATAAAGAGAACAACTTTCTTGCGTCGTTCCCGGATGATAACAACATCCGTTTTCATTTAATGCCGAATCTATCAAAACGCTTATTGTTCCGATTTCTTTTGTCGGACGACCGCAGACATCATTGGGGCCCGTTAACGCACAACAACTTTCACCCTCACATGTTTCTGCCGCAGGGCATGGTTCACACGTATTCACCGAACAATACGTATCCCCTGTACAGGTGATTTTCTGAACCGTCACACAGCCATTGCTATCCGTTTCATCAGATGCGATACTACAATCCGTTGAGGGAATAATCCCCTCACACGGGTCAACGGGATCGGGGTCGGTGCCGGAACCACCCGATGCCAATGCTCCGTCATACAAAAACATAAACCCCATCGTTTGGGTTCCAGAACACGTCGTTGTTTCTTCACTGCCGACATAAATCTTTTCAATTGACGGATCATTGACTTCCATAATTCGGTCACACACCTTTTCCGATACATCGGCCACTTTCACAACAAACCCGTCCGCATAGGTTGTCGTATCCAAACTGTATGTCCTGCCGGAATCCGGATAAAAATCTGCTGGCACCGTATCTTTCCCCGTATCCATCACATGTAACGCCAATAAATGGACATCATTGTAAATGGTATTAGCTCGGTGTTTATTCATCGCGTATGTTAATCCGGCCAATGCCGCAACGCTTAACACGCCGATAATTGCCAAGACACCCAGCATTTCAATCATGCTGCGGCCGGTGTGTCCCGAACGCTTCATCTCATCAAGGGTCGCCCCGCGGAAGGCGGGGGATCGGGGCGACCCTTTCCCAAACACTCTTTTTCCAAAAAACTGTTCCAATTTCTTCATTATTCTCTCCTCTATTATATCGATTCGAAAACATCATACATTACCCCCCCCCCCCCTGGCACAACAAATCTACAAAAAATGATATCAACAATAAGTA
>CALXTZ010000070.1 GCA_944391545.1 uncultured Alphaproteobacteria bacterium | reverse complement strand
GCAGATACAGGTGCTTGTAAATGCCCCGATGAGGCACCGTACTTTTTTGAAGAAGCCGGTATTTGTTGCAAATCCGGGTATAGCCCTGTCGAAGGTGTATGCCAGAAAGTAGATTGTCGTGGTGGTCCGACAAGTTATAACTGTTATATCAATGATAAGCTATGTGGGTATAATTGTGATTCGATTGGAAGAAACTGTGCAATAGGAATTTGTTATGCCGATTACTGTATAGAAAATGAATCTTTTTATAAAATACCGTTTCACGTTGGAGGAAATTATTCTTATGGTTGCTTTAAAATAAAAGACGAACAAATTAGTTGTGCTCGCATTTACGAAAGCCCAAATCTTTGGTATTGTTATTTAAATAACGACCCACAAGAATACTGCTGTCAAGCAGATTATGCAACTTTAGAATGTATAAGGGGTATTTGTGAAAATATTTGTCCGAATGGTTGGAATTATGAACTCCCGGATGGCGGAAGTTGTAGAAAAGATAATCTTCTTTGCCAATATATTTCAGGAACCTAGAAATGTCTGCGAAATAATGTCCTGTGCGGCAGTAATTGTACGGATTTAAACAACTGCGGAACATGCCAAGACATTCAATCCGGATGTACCGGCGGTCTCATTTGGAATGAAGAAAAGCAACAATGTGAAAACGATGATATGTATTGTATTGCGTATGCAACGACCGGCTACCAAGAATGTTATAAAAAAGACGGAACCCATTGCGGTATGTATTCTACAGGAACCGGTCAGCTTCTGTCAACCTCGGGAAATTGTGTCGATCCCGGATGCCCGGAAGGAATGGTCTATGGCCAGGTAAATAGCGCTTATTGGGGATGCGTGGATGAAACAGCGGGCAACAAAGGAATGGCCTGTTTTTACAACGGATCGTATAAGCCGGCCGAATGTCAATATAATCAACAAAAATGCGGCACTCGATGCAATTATGACGGGACAAATTGCGGAGAAGTTTATTTACCTCAATGTGCTTTAGCCGGCCATTGCCCGCAAACAGGATATGATATGTCTGACGGCTGCACCTGCGACGGAGATGTCACGACCGTCGACGGCATAAATTACTGCTGCCCGGCCGGACACACCTATGTTAACGGTGCGTGTGCAATTAACTAGAAATCAGGTACTTTCACGAAAGCCCCCTCCGCAAAAGGGGGCTCATCTAATGCCTGAACATTAAAATCCAGCTCTAAAACTTTAGCAAACATCGGGCCTTTTCGACATAAATCCATAAACGTTTTCAAAGCAGAATCTGACCCTTTGACGCAAATTTCAACACGACCGTCATACCGATTGCGGATCCATCCCGTTAACTGAAGCGCCGTTGCTTCCCGAACAGCCCATCGCCGAAAACCAACGCCTTGCACGCGCCCCAGAACATAAAACCGCAGAACTTCTTCCCTTTGGATCATCACAGCCCTGTTGCCGTTTCTATCCCTTGAGACAATGCATCAGACAACGAATCAAAGAACTGTTCACCGAATTGCTGCGCTTTGGTCGGCTTAGGTTGGACAGGTTCTTGAACAACCGGCGTCGGTTCTTGTTTCACGGAAACAGGTGCATGGCCTAAATACGCATCCACTGTTTGCATTTGAACGCCCTGCATCGCCGTTTGACAGGGATTGGTATCTTCAATGGCTTTCTTAACCACTTGTCCGGCCGGAATCGAAACGCCGCCGGTCATAATCGCCGCTGCAATTGTTTGTGCTGTTCTGACGACAGCAGGACGCGGAACGGGGTCTAACAAAGTTCCGCCTATCGTAACGAATTGAGAGGCCAAATTAACCGCTTCCGTCGTTTTGCCTTTCGGCGCCATCGGAACAAGTTGGACATCCAGTTTTTCGTTTTTCAAATTAACCGTCCCGTCAAAAACCATGTTCAACAAATTCGTTTCCAACGCCACCTTTCGATCAAGCCGAATCAAGCCGTTTTCAATACGAACGTTAAAAGCCGCACACTTCAAAGACAGCGCATTGGAATAAGACTGCTGATACGGTAACGCTTTTTTGCTGATTTGGAAAATATTAACCGGTAATTTGGAAAGCCATTGACTGAATATTTCGCTGTCCTGAACGGTCATCAAAAAAGTTCCGTTTAAATTTCCGGCCAATTGCTGCGCAGACCCGCCGGCTGTTGTTAGATTCACGTTTGTTGCAATGGTACCGTCTTGAAGATGGTTCTTGAAAACCGAAAAATCATCCAGTTTCAATCCCTCTCCGACCAATTGAACAGACGCCAATACGCCGGAATCTTGCTTTTGAACGGCCACTAACCCGACAAGCGGGCCACCCAGAACTTGTGTCCCTTCCAACAAGGAAACATTCAAAGTCCCGTCATTCAACTGCGCGTTCAGCATCAATCGCGGATATGTCGTCAAAACACCGTTGACATTTAAATTTTCAATCAATGCCAAAATATTCAAATCCACCGCCGTCAGGAAATCTGCCGAAAGCGGAGAAGAAGAAAACAACCGACGCTTTTCCGCATTTGCATTTGAAGCCGAAGCTGCCGGTTTGGACGACGTATCCGCCAAGATATCATTCAAACTGAAATATCTTGAATTCAATTCACCGGAAATAAAGGGACGCTTTTCATTCAAAACAATTTTCAAATGACCGTCAATATCGCTTTCATTTGCCGTTATTGTTAAATTACTTAAATCAAACTCACCGGGTTTAACGGACGAAACTTTTGTTTCCAAGCTGAACGGCTTAATCCCGTAGGGACGCAGGAAATTTTCATCCGAAATCGACAAACTCAACCGCCCGGACAGATTTTTATTTTTAGTTCCTTTAACCTCCGCATTAAAGTTTCCGGCCACACCCCCGTTCAATAAAGAGAAAGAACCGTCCGCAATCACCTGCGTTTTTAAAATCTTCACGGCTCCTTGGACAGAGAACGGAACAGCCGGAATGTCTTTCGACGAACTGATAAAAGCGACCGAATTTCTTAAATTCTTCCCTTCCGACTTAATGTTAATCGTTAAATTGTCTAAATTTTGAATATCGCGAATATTCGCGGAAAGCGTTGTTTTGGCCTGATAGGCGTTGACATCGAAACTAAATCCGAAAGAACGGCTTTTCCCTTGCAGCAATCCTTGCAGATTTTTCATAGACCCCTTAACCGTAAAAGTCTCATTATTCCATTTTAATGACGCATTTAAATTTACCAACTGCGTTAAATCGGCGCTGGCAATATCGACCTGTCCATTCTTTTTTTGTTCGGCATCATTGTAATAAACGACCATATCGGACACGCGAATGGTGTTAATCGAAATTTGCATGTCATCGGTTAATTTTTTGCTCAAAGTCGGTTTTTGTTTGACCGGCGGTTTCGATGACGTCTTGGTTGCCGGTTTAGCGGCAAATTGCCAATTGTTTTCGCCTTTTTCCGTCACATCCAAAAAGACTTTTACGTCTTGCACCTGAACATCTTTGATATTCAGCATCTTATGCAGCAAAGACATTAAATCCAAATCCACGCGCGCTTGCTTGACAACAGCTAAATTCGGGCTGGAAAATCCGTCTTTCTCATTCCGAATTTCAATGTCGTTGATAACCAAAACCGGCACGAACGATTTTGTGAGTTCCATGGAACCTCGAATAAAAACAGGCCGCCCAATGGCTTCACCGGCCTTTTTTTCAATCATGCTTTTATAAGAATTGATGTCAAATAAAGCAATGTACCCCCCAATGCCCCCAATCAACAGAAGAAGAACCACAATAAAGCCGATTAAAAATTTTTTCATAGAATATCCCCTTATTCTTTTTCAAATGCTTTAAACGCGTTTTTTATATTTTTATCATTAAAACCAAAAAATTCAAAGCTCTTTTTCATTTCCGGCGGTAACGGCGCCATTATTTCCAACATACCTTTTGTCGGATGAGGCACGCGAATCGCCCGCGCATGCAAGTGCATCCGGCTTGAAATGCCCTGTGTTCGGAAGTTTTCACAAACGCCGCCGTATTTTTCATCTCCCAAAATCGGCGTTCCCAAATAAGCACAATGAACCCGCAACTGATGCGTCCGCCCCGTTAACGGCATTAATTCCAACCATGCGGCTTTATGCGATAACGAATCCGCCACATGATATAAACTGATTGCTTTTTGCCCGTTTTCCCGATCTACCTGAACACTTTCCGAACCGTTTTTGCCGCTTTTTTTCAACAAAGGCGCATCTACTTTTCCTTGTTCTTTTTCGGGGCATCCGATGACCACAGCCCAATAAACTTTTCGCGCTTCATGCGTTTGAAACGCTTTTGTTAAAATTTGAGCCGCCTTATTTGTCCGAGCCAAAACCAAAACACCGCTTGTTTCTTTGTCTAACCGATGCACCAATTTGGGACGTTCTTTACCGTATCGAAGCCCGTCTAACAATCCGTCCACATGCCGTGCAACTTTAGACCCGCCTTGAACCGCCAGACCGGCCGGTTTGTTCAGCACGATAATGTCATCATCCCGATAAATCACACAAGATTGAATAAAAGCAACCTCTTTATCGGACAAAGCAGCCGGCCTGTCTGTTTTTTCGGGAATCGAAAGCGGCGGAATGCGGATCTCATCGCCTTCAAACACATGTTGATCGGAAGACGCTCTTTGACCGTTGACCCGGATATTTTTACCGCGCAGCAATTTTTGCAACATGCCTTGTTTCAAAGCCGGATAATGCCGTTTAAACCATCTGTCCAGGCGGCAATCGTCATCCGCCGCCGAAACACGTACCAAGCTTACTTTTTCTGACACTTTTTCTTCCTTAACTCTTCCCAATAAGCCAATCGCTTTTTAATTTCACGTTCAAATCCGCGTTCAACCGGTCGGTAAAACGTACACCGTCGCATCGATTCGGGGAAATAGTTCTGACCGGAGAAACCGTCTTCAGTATCCGGATCATATTGATATCCTTCGCCGTATCCCAAAGCCCCCATCAGCTTTGTCGGTGCATTTAAAATATGCATCGGCGGAGACAATGACCCCGTTTCTTTAGCCGTTCGCATCGCCTGGCTCCATGCTTTATAAACACCGACGGATTTAGGAGCTGTCGCTAAATAAACAACCAATTGAGCAATCGCCAGTTCGCCTTCCGGAGATCCTAACCGTTCATACGTATCCCATGCGGCAATAGCCTGAACAATGGCTTGAGGATCGGCCAAGCTGACATCTTCCACCGCAAAGCGCGCCAACCGCCTTAAAATATATTTCGGATCTTCGCCGCCCTGAATCATCCGTGCTGTCCAATAAAGCCCCGCATCCGGATCCGAACCGCGCAACGATTTATGCAAGGCGCTGATCAGATTATAATGCCCTTCGCGGTCTTTATCATAAAGCGGCATACGCTTTTGAACAATTTTGGAAACTTGATCAACATCCAATTGTTCCGCCGGATCGGCATATTGATCGATGGCTTCAATCATATTGATGAAGTACCGTCCGTCGCCGTCGGCTAACCCCAATATATACGCTTTAGCCTCTGCCGTGACGGGCAGAGCATGTCCCAACACCGATTCGGCGCGTTCGAAAATTTTTTCAAGAGACTCCCTTCCCAACGGTTTTAAAACAAATACCTTACAACGAGACAACAACGCACCGTTTAATTCAAAAGACGGATTTTCCGTCGTTGCTCCGACCAAAATAACGGTCCCGTCTTCAACATAGGGCAGAAAACCGTCTTGCTGCGACCGATTAAATCGATGAATTTCATCCACAAACAGCAAAGTTCTTTTGCCCATTTGCCGTCTTTGTTGGGCTTCGGTAAAAATTTTGCGCAAATCCGCCACGCCCGAAAAAACAGCCGAAATCGGCTCGAAATACAAATCGGCGACAGAAGCAAACAAGCGCGCAATCGTCGTTTTACCGCATCCCGGCGGTCCCCACAAAATAAAAGAAGAAACTTTACCGGTTTTAATCATACGACCCAGCGGTGCATCATCGGCCAATAAATGTTCCTGCCCGACAACCTCGTCCAAACTTTGGGGGCGGAGTTTATCTGCCAGCGGTCGTTCCGTTAATTGTTCAAAGAGTGTATTCATTTTTTCATTTCCTTTTTGGATAACTTATCATAAAATGCACGAAAACAACAGAAAAAAGGTATCAAATGGCAAAACAATTTACGCGACGGCAAGAAGATTTTGTTTGTGAGGTTTGCGGAACTTATGTTTCGGGAAACGGCTACACCAATCATTGCCCGGTTTGTTTGTCGTCCAAGCATGTTGATGTTTACCCGGGGGACAGAGCCTCCTCTTGCGGCGGAATAATGCCCGCAACGGGTCTGGAAATTAAAAACGGCGGCTATGTTATCACGCAAACCTGTCAAAAATGCGGGCATGTCCGTAAAAATAAAGCAGCCGAAAATGACAGCGCCAAAGCATTAAGAGCTTTGTCCAAAGGTGACCTTTCGACTTATATTCAGGAAATCAAAAAAAATTGACATTGTGAATAGTTTATTTTATAAAAGAATTCACACTTAAATAGGAGATATGAATTGATAAAATCAGCTCGCCAACCAGGAATTGTAACCTCACCCGGCCCCCCCCCCCTCCTCTCCCCCTCCAGTTGCAGAATAATGTCTACAAACCACAGTGCCTAC
>CALXTZ010000069.1 GCA_944391545.1 uncultured Alphaproteobacteria bacterium | reverse complement strand
ACGGTTTATCAAGGGGATAGTGACATTTGCGGGACGAGTGACGGCTTGGCGATGAAGTTCTGTTTTGGTGAAGACGGGACGATTTGTGATGGCACGGGTCACGGCGGTTCTTCGGGTGGCTCCGGCAGTGGCGGCAGTTCCGGTGAGACATCTGGCGGCTCGGGTAGTGGTTCGGGGAGCGGCAGCTCCGGTTCGGGAACAGATCCGGATGCCTGTGACGGAATAGATTGCGGTTTACACGGTGTTTGTAACAACGGGGTGTGTGATTGTACGGACGGTTATTCCGGGATAGATTGTAACATTCCGCCGGATCCGTGTGCGGATGTGGATTGCGGTGCGCACGGGACATGTGAAAACGGCAGTTGTGTGTGTTCAGACGGTTATACGGGAACAACATGTCAAGACCCGCCGACTTGTACGGACAGCGGCGATTGCCCGAGCGGTTTAGTATGTAAAGACGGTGTGTGTGGCGATCCAGATTGTACAGAAAGTGCCGATTGTTCGGGTGACATGATCTGTGTGGGTGGACTTTGCGTTCCGCCGGAATGTACGGGAGATGATGATTGTGCTGACAATCAGCAATGTCAGGATGGTCAATGTGTTGATATTGATTGTGACACGAACCCGACGTTACCGTATTGTATTTGTAAAGACAGCGGGAACTATGACTGTTGCATGGCGCCGTCGAGCAGTGAAGCCTGCGTTCAATTCTGTGTAACGCATCCTGAAAATTGTGTGAATGATCCGTGTCCGAATGATGAAAATACGGATGCCATTTGTTGCGCCATTATTACGGGCGGAGCCGGTGCGTGGACAGGTGAGCAATGTCAAACATGTGCAACCGGTCAATTTGCCTGTCAGTATGGAGAGAATAATGAGTCGTTTACGTGTTGTCAGTCTGGGGATTTAACCGTTGAGACGCCGACAGGTGAAATGACATATCATTTAACATGTACAAAAATGGGATGCACAGCCTGCGATGATTACATGTTAGATTGGGATTCTTTAAAAGACACATGTGAAGCGTGCGGTTATACATATGTCGAAACGGAATATTATTCCGAGTGTGTGGGAGCACCTGCCCCGTAAATAAACACTTTGCTTAAAAAAGAGGCTCTGTTCAAAGAGCCTCTTGCTTTTAAGCCATAAATTGTTTTTTCAGATAATCTGCCAGCTCATCAACGGCAATTCGCTCTTGAGCCATCGTGTCGCGATCACGGATCGTGACGGTAGCCGGTTGTTTTTCAATCGTTTCAAAGTCAACCGTCACACAAATCGGCGTTCCGATTTCATCATGACGACGATAAGCTTTCCCGATGTTCCCGGAATCTTCCAACATGACACGACCGATACCCGTTTTCAACAGCATGTTTTTGATTTCATGTGCTTTTTGCATAATATCCGGATTATTCCGTTTCAGCGGTATCACGGCTACTTTTACCGGAGCCAGGTGTTTTTTCAATTTTAACACAATCCGCGTTTCGCCGTTGGGCAGTGTTTCTTCCGTATACGCTTCCGTCAAAACAGCCAAAACGCCGCGATCCACACCGGCAGATGGTTCAATCACAAACGGAACAAACCACTTCTTTTCCTGATCATCAAAAACCGCCAACTTGGCTTCGCTGTCTTTGTTTTCATGAACATGCGCCGTCAACCCTAATTCATTTTGGTAACGCGTGTGATTTCCCAAGTCATAATCCGTTCGGTTGGCAATGCCTTCCAATTCTTCCACACCGTGCGGGAATTGAAATTCAATGTCATACGTTGCTTTGGAATAGTGCGCCAAATCTTCTTTTGCAATTTTGTGAATGTGGATGTTTTCCGGTTTTAAACCTTGTTCCTCCCACCATTTGACACGCGCTTCTTTCCACTTTTCGTGCCATTCTTCGTCTGTTCCGGGTTTAACGAAAAATTCCAATTCCATTTGTTCAAACTCACGAACGCGGAAGACAAAATTGCGCGGCGTAATTTCATTACGGAAAGATTTTCCGATTTGGGCAATGCCGAACGGCACTTTACGAGACGTTGAATCAACGACGTTTTTGAACTGTGTAAAAATAGCTTGAGCCGTTTCTGGACGCAAATAAGCATAATTGGTTCCGTCTTCAATCGGGCCGACCGTTGTCTTGAACATCAAATTAAAGGGTCTCGGTTCCGTTAAATCCGTAGAGCCGCAATTCGGGCATTTGCCGTCTTTGATATGATCGGCGCGCATCCGTGCTTTGCACTTCTTACAATCGCACAGCGGATCGGTAAAAGTCGCTTCATGCCCGCTGTATTGCAATACTTTACGGTGCGTTAAAATTGCCGCATCCAATCCTTCGACATCGTCACGTTCATAAACCATCGACCGCCACCAAGCCGCTTTCAGGTTGTTTTTCAGCTCAATCCCCAAAGGACCGTAATCATAAACGCCTTGTAATCCGCCGTAAATATCGGCATTTTGAAAAATAAATCCGCGGCGTTTGCATAAACTGACCAATTGATCCATCGAGGTTGCAGCCATTTTAAAATACTCCATACAATTTGATTGTTCCTAAAAACTAAATCGGCATTATAGGCCGTTTTATTGATAAGTCAAGTCCTCGATGTGCAAAGAAAAACTTTCCTTTAAAAAAAGATTGACATTTATGCAAAAGCGCGATATTTCTAACGCATTACGTCTTATAAAGCCCAGATGGCGGAATTGGTAGACGCGCTCGTTTCAGGTGCGAGTGTTGCAAGACATGGAGGTTCGAGTCCTCTTCTGGGCACCATCTATTGAAAGGAAATTTATGGGACAAATATTCTTTTTTAAGGGCGATTTGCCTGATCACGTTACTTTTCAAGACTCAATAGCGGTGGATACGGAAACGATGGGGTTAAACCTGCATCGCGATCGGTTGTGTTTGGTTCAAATCGGCGACGGTAAGGGTAACTGTTACCTGACTCAAATCCAGAAAGATGTCGAACCTGAAAATTTAAAACGCGTTTTAAGCGATCCGAACTTGTTGAAAATCTTTCACTTTGCGCGGTTTGACGTGGCGGCGATTAAACAGTATTTAGGCGTGACGTGTGCGCCGGTTTATTGTACGAAAATCGCGCATAAATTGGTTCGTCCCAGTGCTTCGTCGCATGGGTTAAAAGCGTTGTGTCAGGAGTTTTTGGGAATTGCTCTTTCCAAAGAACAACAGGTTTCCGACTGGGGTGCACCGGACTTGACGGAAGAACAAAAAGGATATGCGGCCGGGGATGTTCTTTATCTGCATCAGTTAAAAGAAAAGCTGGATGTATTGCTGAAACGGGAAGATCGTGCTGCTTTGGCGCAGGCGTGTTTTGACTTCATCCCGGCACGGGCGGAATTGGATTTATTGGGATTTGATAATCCTGATATTTTTGAACACTGATTTTTGAATAACAGAGGAAAAAATGGAAAAACAAGAGATTATCCATGTAGGTAAGCATGTGTTGGATATGGAAGCAGATGCCGTTAAAAAGCTGTCTGCTGAATTGGGCGATGACTTTTATAATGCCGTTCAAATGCTTTTTAAAACGAAAGGCCGCGTGATTGTCACCGGCATGGGTAAAAGCGGCCATATCGGTAAAAAAATTGCAGCAACGTTGGCCTCTGTCGGAACGCCGGCTTTCTTTGTGCATCCGGCCGAAGCCAGCCACGGGGACTTAGGCATGTTTACGACTGATGATACGATTTTGGCGTTGTCTAATTCCGGTGAGTCTAAAGAATTGGCCGATGTGATTGCTTATTCGCGCCGGTTCGGTATTCCGATGATTTGTATGGTCGGCAATCGCGAAAGCACGTTGGCCAAAGCGTCTGATTTAATTTTGTGTTATCCGCCGTTTGAAGAGGCTTGTTCTTTCGGGATGGCGCCGACGACTTCGACGACGTTGAGCTTGGCTTTGGGCGATGCGTTAGCCATGACGTTGTTGGAAATGAAAGGCTTTTCTCGGGAACAATATAAGGTTCGTCATCCGGGCGGAAAATTGGGCGCGATGTTATTGAAAGCCAAAGAATTGATGGTCAAAGGCGATGACATGCCGATTGTGAAAATAAATACGCCGATGTCGGATGCGTTGATTGAAATGACGGCCAAAAGTTTAGGATGCGTCGGTATTACGGATGATGCCGGAGATTTGGTCGGCATTATTACGGACGGGGACCTGCGCCGGCACATGAGTATGAATATGTTGTCTCAAACAGCCGGAGATGTTATGACAAGCCATCCGAAAACAGTGACGGGGGATTTGTTGGCTGCCGAAGCGGTGCGGATGATGAACGATCAAAAAATTACAACTTTGTTTGTGGTGGAAGGTCAACACCCGGTCGGTGTGTTGCATCTTCACAGATGTTTACAAGCCGGGGTGGTTTAGGTGAAAAATCCATCCAAGAAAATCAAACGCCATCATCGTTTTGTGCGCCGGATGAAGCTGGTGCTGATGACGTTGGCCGGTTTGACGGCAGCAGCTTTGCTGCTTTGGCCGCAAATCGCCAAACAACGAGATTTTCTGGATTCTTTATTTAAACAAAGCAGGATTTCTTTTAATCGGTCGGCTTCGATTGATATGGCTAAAGTTAAGTTTTTATCTGAAGACAAAAAAGGTCAGCCGTTTACCATTATCTCCGAAAAAGTTTTGGAAACCGATCCTGAACAAAAGCTGGTTAAGTTGGACGATCCCGTTGGTCATATGACATTAAATTCGGGCGTTAAAATTGTTTCTTCTTCGCCGTTTGCGTTTTTTTACCAAGACAAAGAAATTTTGATTTTCCAAGAGCAGGTTAAAGTAACGACTGACAACGGCTATGTGGCTTATTTATCGAACGTGACGATGAATCATCGCGAAGAAACAGCGTCAAGCCCGGATGTTGTGACGATTGACGGGCCTAAAGGGAATTTGAAAGCTGAAGGTTTTTATTTGTTCGATAACGGCGATAAAATTGATTTTCACGGTCAATCGCGATTGGTGTTGAAAGATGATAAAAAAGGCAAAACATACGTGATTACGTCGACAGACGGCATGGAAGTTCGGCAAACGGCACAAACGATGACGGCAAAAGAAAATGCGACTTTGACCGAGGAAGTCAATAAATTGAATGCGGATATGATTACGGGGTACTTTACCCAGCCGGAGAAAAATAAATATGAGCTGCGGCGGATGACGGCGACGGGTCATGTTAAAATCGTTACGCCGACGGAAACGGTTTACGGAGACAAGGCTGTTTATGATGTTTTAAAACAAACGGCGACGGTTACCGGAAAAGTTCGCATCGTTCGGGATGAAGGGGAAATGACGGGGGCTAAAGCGGTGATGGATATGCGAACCGGGGTCAGCCAAATGCATGCGGCGGACGGAGCAGTGCAATCGTCCGGCCGTGTTCGCGGTATTTTGTTGCCAAGTCAGCTAAAAAAAGATAAAGTAAATTAAACTTAATAAATGTCGGATAAGAAAATGGATGAAAGCAAGGGATTAATTGCACAAGAAATCGGAAAATCGTACAAGAAACGGACGGTTTTGAAGAATATTTCCTTATCGGTTCATCAAGGTGAGGCGGTCGGTTTGTTGGGGCCGAACGGTGCCGGAAAGACGACTTGCTTTTATTGTATTACGGGATTGATTAAACCGGATTTCGGTCGAATTATGTTGGACGGGATTAATATTACGTCTTTGCCGATGTATCAACGGTCTCGGTTGGGAATCGGGTATTTGCCGCAGGAATCGTCTATTTTTCGGGGATTGACGGTCGAAGAAAATATTATGGCGGTTTTGGAAATTGTGGAACCGGATCCGGAACAACGGGCAGCACGGTTAGACGCGTTGTTGGGGGAATTTTCAATTGCGCATTTACGCAGTTGTTCTTCAAAGGCTTTGTCTGGCGGCGAGCGGCGGCGGTTGGAGATTGCGCGGGCTTTGGCTTCTAATCCGTCTTTTATTTTGTTGGATGAGCCGCTGGCGGGGATTGATCCGATTGCTGTGGCGGAGATTCGGGATTTGGTCGGTCATTTGAAGAATCGGGGCTTGGGTGTTTTAATCACGGATCATAATGTGCGCGAAACATTGGGGATTATTGACCGGGCTTATATTTTAAGCGACGGCGTGATGTTAAAGGAAGGAACACCGTCTGAGATTGTCGAGGATGAACGGGTTCGTAAAATTTATTTGGGTGAATCTTTTTCAATATAAATAAAGATTCGGTTTATTCGATGTGTTTTATGGAAGGGGCCGTTTGGCCTCTTTTTTTGTGTGCAGAATCTGCTTGACAGATGTCGGGGGAGGGGGGTAGAATTAGAAAGAACAAGGGAAAAGGATGAAAAATCATAATCAACTATCAAGTCTTGAAAAGTTAAAGCGCGTATTATTAAAAAAAAGAGAGAGACTATGACACACCACACACAACAAGAAGATCGTTCCGTCCATGCGACAGAAACCGCTTTTCCACCAGCCGGGACGGGGACGCGGGGAATGCGCTCCGGCCGTTCGGGGCACACAGGCCGAACTCTTTTGGAAATGCTGGGCGTCCTCGCCATTATCGGCGTTTTGTCCATTACGGCTCTGGTCGGGTTTACATACGCCATGAACAAACACCGGGCGAACGAGACGATTTACGATGTGACGTCGCGTGGTACC
>CALXTZ010000068.1 GCA_944391545.1 uncultured Alphaproteobacteria bacterium | reverse complement strand
AATACGGTTTATCAAGGGGATAGCGACATTTGCGGGACGACGGATGGCTTGGCGATGAAGTTCTGTTTTGGTGAAGACGGGACGATTTGTGATGGCACGGGACAGGGTGGTTCAAGTGGCAGCAGCTCGGGCAGCACATCCGGCAGCTCGGGCAGTGGTTTGGGAGAAGAATGTGACCCGGCTTGTGGAGCTTGCGAACAATGCGAGAATGGTACCTGTGTTTCAACTTGTTCGGCATGCGAGGTTTGTAATAACGGAACATGTGAGGAGTGTCCTAAATTTTGTCCTGAAGGAACTTTTATCGTAAGTACGGATGCGTGTGGATGTGTCACATGTCAAGATTGTCCGGAAAAAGGAACTTGTACAGGATGTACAATGGATGGTTATGATGAAAATAATTGTCCCGCTTGTGTCGAAAGAACAATTGAATGTGGATATTGCCAAGAGCCAAATGAAGATTGTACAGGATGTGTACAGAGCAGTGCTCCGGAATGCCAGTGTCCGGAAGGATGTGGAGCATGTGAGCAGTGCATAAACGGGACATGTCAGTTTATGTGTGGCGGGGATGAAGTATGCGGAGCTGACGGTCAGTGTACGCATTGCGCGTCTACGATTAATCCGGGTAAAACGTGTTCCGGCGGAGATCCGGCGTATTACATTACGTGGTGTCATGAAGAATCCTTGAAATCTGACTCTTGTGGCTGTTGCCTGTCTTGTCCTGGAGAAGGAGTTGCCTATGCATATAAACATACTCCAAGTGGTCCTAATGAACCTGAACAATGTTGTTTTGGAAAAGTCTATCATAATAGAAATGATAACAATGGAACAGGAGAAGGAACATATATTTGCTGTGAGTATGGAACGGAATTCTATGAATATAACTTAAGTAATGGGGATCATTTAACGCTATGTTGTTCTTCAAAACCAATTTGTCCTTGGGGACAAGAAGCCCCAGAAGAACAGGGTGGGGATTATTGTTATCATGAAGATTATAAATGTTGTCCAGAAGGAACAAAAGGATATAAGAGAAGTGATTTAGATCGAGGCGACAATAATCACGAAGTTAGTTATTCCTGTTGTGCCGGAACTGTTACCTTAAGCAAATCTTGCAATTATGGAGATCCGGGCTGCGAAGGAATTTCAGGAAATACGTATAAATATTATGAATGTTCGACCGGCTGGATTGATTGATAAGTTAATTTGTCACTTCAGTTTCTATGAACACAAAAAAATGATTAATAAAAACCGCTCTTATAGGGCGGTTTTTTCGTGTTTTTTACAGGAGAGAAGAAGTGGGCATAATTATTATCCTCCATTTAAAGGATGTTGTTAATCTTACATTTACGTCAGATGCGGGCGTTTTGGTGTTTTGCCCAAGTCGGTGGGGTAAATATAGGAATTTCGTTAAAGCATTAAAAGGAGCCGATCGGCTCCTTTCCTTTCGGTTATGATTAAAAGTTAAGGTAAAAGAATATCTTTAAAAAAAGCTTGCATTTTCTGAAAAAGGCATTACACTTATCTTCAACAAGCAAAGAAACCAGCACCTCAAATGCTGTGTTTTTTTTATTATTTTTAACAAGTAAGGAGACTCTAAAGATGGATGAGAAAGTTCCTATGACGCGTGCCGGCTATGAAAAGCTGCAAGAAGAATTAAAACATTTAAAGTTTGTGGAACGGCACGAAATTATCGCCGCGATTGAAGAAGCGCGTTCTCACGGAGATTTGTCCGAAAATGCGGAATATCATGCGGCGCGCGAACGGCAAAGCTTCGTCGAAGGGCGTATTCAGGAATTGGAAAGTGCTTTGGGGCGGTCCAATATTATTGATGTGGCGTCTTTGTCCGGCAACAAGGTTTTGTTCGGGGCAACGGTAGAAGTTTGCGATGCGGACGAAGATAAAAAAATGACGTATCAAATTGTCGGTCAATATGAAGCGGATCTGACCAGAAATTTAATTTCATTGCAATCTCCGGTCGCTAAAGCTTTAATCGGTAAAGAAGTCGGTGATTTTGTGGATGTTTCGACGCCGGGCGGCACGAAAACGTACGAAATCGTCAGCGTTAAATTCGTTTAAGTTGAAAGAGATGAAAGCCCTGCACAAAAGCGGGGCTTTTCTCTTGCATAAAACCGTAAGGATGTCTATATCTTGTTTGAACAAGGAGGACATATGAAACACACAAAAATCGTTATTTTAGGCGCAGGGCCTGCCGGATATACGGCAGCACTTTATGCCGCACGTGCCGGGTTGAATCCGATTATTTTAGCCGGGCCTTTGCCGGGCGGACAGCTGGTTTATACGCATCACATTGAAAATTATCCGGGTTTCGGGAACGTACCAGGCATGGATTTGGTCGATGTATTTAAAAAGCAAGTTGAAGAATTAGGTGTTATCATTGTTTACGAATCGGCCGTGCAAGTTGATGTGATGTCCAAACCGCTTACGGTGACGTTGGGAAACGGCGATCAAATATTGGCAGATAGCTTGGTAATTGCGACGGGGTCGTCGCCGAAGTGGTTGAATGCTCAAGGCGAAGAACGCTTTAAAGGGCAAGGTGTTTCGATTTGTGCGACGTGTGACGGTTTCTTTTATCGCGGCAAATCGGTCGCAGTTGTCGGCGGTGGCAACACGGCTTTATACGAAGCTTTATTTATGGCTACGATTGCCAAAGATGTGACAATTATCCACCGAGATTCTTTTTTTACCGGAGAAAAAGCGCTTCAAAATCAAATAAAAGACCACGACAACATTCGTGTTTTATGGAATACGGAAGTTGTATCTTTTGAAGGGCAGGAACGGTTGTCCAGCGTGAACATTAAAAACAACCAAACGTTGGCGGTTGAAGATTTGAAAGTTGACGGTGTTTTTGAAGCTGTCGGTCAGACTCCGAATTCGGAATTATTTGTCGGCCAATTGGATATGGATGAAAACGGATACATCATGACCAATCATGATACGCGACAAACATCCGTACCGGGTGTTTTTGCCGCCGGAGATGTTCAAGAACCATACTTCCGTCAAGCAATTATCGCTTGCGGTGCCGGTGCAATCGCGGCTTTGGGCGCCGAACGATACTTGGTTGAAAACGGAATGTAAAAGGGCCTGTTCGGCCCTTTTTCAGGCAAGCGTCAATTGCATTTGTTTTTCATACAGAAAAGCCAAATGGGCAACATCCCATAAACGCATGTCAAATTGTCCCAGCTCCATTTTTTCCAAAATTTTAGAGGGGATGCGTGTTCGCGCTTCCACATCCGCCAGCGTCCACCCTTTTTCCAAACGGCAGGTTAAAAGCTGACGCCCTATATTTTGTCGAAACAATTTGAATTCTTCTCTTTGTTGCTTTGTCCACTTCATTTTTTCTCCTCCTTTTAAAGTGAAAACCCACCTTGAACAGAAGGTGGGCGGAGCTGAAAATCTGTAAACAGGTACAGCGCAAATTATTCTTTATATTCTTTGCCATCCGCCCTTATTTAAAATAAAGTGACCCGTTTTAAGGAGATTTTCAGGCTCCCCAACCACATTCGGTTGTCTTTGTCAGTATACTGGGAATTTTATAAAAAGCAACTGAAAAATCACCATTTCATCAGATGAATTTAAAATTTATTCTTATTTGAATGGGAAAACGGCTCTTTCGGGCGATTAAAATGATGTTTTGACAAACTGTGCAAAAGAGCGTATAAAGAACCTCGCAACTAAAGGAATTATAAATGAAAGTACCGCCGTTACTCAGTCGTTATATTTCAAAAAACTTTTTTCTGTCATTTTTGGCGACTTTATTCGTCTTGATGGCGTTAATCCTTTTGTTTGATACGATTGAACTATTACGCCGGTCGGCATCGAAAGATTATATGACTTTTGCGGATGTCTTGAATTTAGGCCTGCTCAAATTGCCGCAAATGGTGCCGTTGATTTTGCCGTTTGCGATTTTAATTGCGTCTTTGGTGACGTTTTATCGTTTAAGCCGAAGCAATGAACTGGTGATTGCCCGATCGGCCGGATTGTCTGTTTGGAATTTCCTGATGCCGGTCTTTTTGGTGGTTTTTTTGATCGGTCTTTTTAATGTGACGTTATTCAATCCTTTTGCGACAATCATGCAACAAAAGTTTGAAACGGTTGAAGGCATAAAATTCCAAAAGAACAATAATGTTTCGTGGACATCCAAAGGATTGTGGCTGCGTGAGAAAAAAGGAGAAGAACCCGTGATTATTCATGCCGATTCGGTTCGTCAGGTCGGAACGGATTTGCATTTGTACGGTGTTTCCGTCTTGGAATTGACGGCTTTGGAATCGTTAAAGCGGCAAATCGAGGCGCCGGAAGGACTGCTTCAAAATAACCTGCTCAAAATTGCCAAAGGATTGTCGTTTAACGATTTGGGCGAGAAAAAAGAAGAGCAGAATTTAATCTTTCCGTCGGATTTAAGTTTGGAAAAAATTATGCAGACTTTTAATGAACCGGAAAGTTTTTCTGTGTGGCAATTGCCCGGATTTATTCATATGTTAGATGATGCAGGGTTTTCATCCGTGCGCCATCGGATGTATTTTTATTCAGTTTTATCATCTGTTTTTTATTTACTGGCAATGGTTTTTATTGCAGCCGTTTTTTCGTTAAGTCCGAATCAACGATCCGGCAACACACTCATGAAAATGACAGGCGCAGTTTTGTGTGGATTTATATTGTTCTTTTTGTCCAGGTTGACGCTCGCTTTTGGAACTTCCGGCGCTTTGCCCGTGATTTTGGCGGCTTTTGGGCCGTCCATTGTTATGATTTTTGTTGCCGCAACGGCTTTGTTGCATTTGGAAGACGGTTAGTCTTCCTCGCCTTTTAATGCTTTTTGGGCAATTTCATAACTGAATCCGGCGCGACCCAAGACGGCTAGGTCTTTTTGAGCGTATAGGGCGCGTTGCGATTCGGGACGATAAACACCGAGTTTGCGTTTTTTGACGAGTTTCAGGGCGCTGGTTAAATCTAACTCGCCGGGCGTAGTTTCCTGTTCTTCAATTAAATCGGAAAGCATATCCTCTTCCAGTCCGGCTTGTTTCAGTTTATACGCAATCGATCGGACGGATTTACCGGCTTGTGTTAATCGACGAAAAGTATTTTCAGCATATCGATTGTTGTCAATGTAGCCTAAATCCACCATTTGAGCGATGATTTTTTCAATCCAGGCCGGGGCTTCGTTCGGAATTTCTTCTCCGCGGCGTTCGGCCGTCATTAATCGCCGCTTCAACACATCACGCACTTTGCCTGTCGTCGCTTCATATCGGGACAGGTAATAAAGCGCAATGTTATAGAGCCTTTTCTCGGTTATTTTTTTCGCCATGTTGACAATCCTTTCTGCTTTGTTCATAGTAGTGGGCAAAAGGAGAAATTGCAAATGAATTATGTTTTGCCGTTTTTATTGGAAGAGGGCGTTTATCGTGGTCGTTTCGTTAAATGCGAAACACTGATGGATGAACTGCTTCAACATCATGCTTACCCGCCGATGGTGGAAGAAGTGTTGACACAAGCGGTTATCGTGGCCGTTTTGCTGGCGTCTTCCTTGAAGTATGAAGGTTTGTTTACGTTGCAGGTGCAAGGCGACGGCCCTGTGACTTTGATCGTTGTTGATGTGTCGGATGACGGTCGGGTTCGGGCTTCGGTTCGGTATGATGAAGAAAAGTTGCCTAAACAAGCCGCGACTTTATCGGATTTGATGGGGAAAGGCGTTTTGGTCTTTACGGTTGATCAGGCTTTGTCGGAAAACGAACGCTATCAAGGTGTTGTCGAATTAAACGGATCGGATTTAACGGACAGTGTTTTAAGCTATTTTGACAAATCGGAACATATACCGACGGATTTGGTTTGGTTAACGCAAGTAAAAGACGGACATCGTCAGGCGGCCGGCTTGATGGTGCAGCAACTGCCCGGAAAAGCGGTCAAACCCGGAAAAGATGACTTTGAAACGATTAGTGTTTTGATGCAAAGTGTACGGAAAAAAGAAGTTTTTGACGACTCTTTATCGCCGGAGCAAGTTTTATTCCGCCTGTTTCATGCCAATTTGTTGCTGCTTTTCCCCAAAAAGGATATTCGGTTCGAATGTCGGTGTTCTTATGACAAAGTCAAGAAAATGCTTGCGCAATTTTCAAATGAGCAGTTAAATGATATGTATGAAGATGGTATTATTCATATTACGTGCCAATTTTGCGGCAAAACGTATGATTTTAAAAAGGAGGATTTATCATGAAAAAAGGAGTAATGTTGATTTTGGGGCTTTTGTTGGCGGCTTGTATGCCGACTTATCAAAAGCCATATCAAGTCAAAGATTATACAAAAGAGGCCGCGATAGAACTACCTGCGGATCAAATTGTTTTGGTGTCGGATGTCGAGGCTGATCAAAAGCCGCCTCATGTTGAAAAACTAATGCCGATTACGCCGGAAAAAGCGTTGTTGAATTGGGCGTATATTCGATTAAGAGATAACCATCAAAAGCCGTACATTGCAAAGTTTATTGTTAAAGAAGCATCTATGGTTCGCGAGGAAATGCCGGCAGAAGCAATCTTCCGGTTGGAAAATTATAAATATACGCTGACGTATCACGTAGAACTCCAACTGATAAACGAGAAAGGAACGCTTTTAACCGGTATCAGCGTTGAAGGGTATGTGATGCGGACTCAACCGATTCGATCGAGTGTTCAAGATCGGGATGCCATGATGGTTGAGATGCTGGATGAAATGGAGAAAACAGTCAACGAAAAGATGACGACGGAAATTC
>CALXTZ010000067.1 GCA_944391545.1 uncultured Alphaproteobacteria bacterium | reverse complement strand
CGGTTGCTGATTTGGCGACAACACTTGTGTCTGTTTTGTTGTCTGTTTATTTTGTTCGCGATTTACACAAAATCGATCCGACTTACGTTAATAACGTGCCGAAATAAGCGCACCATTCTTTTGTTTCGCGGGTGGTTAAAATGTCTTCACGATGGCACACCGTGTTCGGATCATGTATGTTTTTTTCACCGCAAAAAGCCAGATAAATCCAAGATACTTTTCCCGGCCTGTAAGTCATGGCAAAAGGTGTCGCAATGATATCCGGCCGATGCGGATGACAGACGGGCGCCGAGTACAAAGTGACGGGCATTTTCAGGCGGGTTGCCAGTTTTGCAACGATTTGCGTATCCGGGTTTGTATCAAATGAAATTGGAATTTGAAAAGCCGTCGCTCTTGTTTTATTGCGATCTTTTTCCAGGATGAACTGATGGTGAAAAGAAGAATAAAGATAAACAACGGCCGTTATTTTATTGAATTGTTTTCGGGTCATGAAAATCTCCTGAATTAGTGTTGATGCGGATAGGGTCCGTATAAAAACGCGTTAATGCAGGTATCTAAAAAAATCAACTCCAAATATTGTTTTTTGTAAAAGATACCGTTTTGACAGCGCGCTTTTTCTAGGCCGGATAACGTCAAGGCAACACGTGCCTTTTCCATGTATAGCTGTTCTTTGCTGAACGCAGACCATTCTTGGTAAGTTAAATATGATAATTTGTCAGACATAAGCTCTCCTTTTGTTTCAAATCTCTTTTAACATACGAACGTAGGACAAAAAAGGGCTTTGCTGTGGACAGGTCGGGACAGAATGCACAACTTTTGAGAAAGTGAAATAAAAGAATTGCTTTTAACAATATGATATGTTAAAAAGGATATATCTGCATGTCGAGTCTGTTAAATGAAAGGGTAAACAATGATTGACAAAGCGTATTATACACTTGCAGAATTATCTAAAATGTGGTCATTGGATATAGAGGATTTTATCTATTTGGCGGAAAGACAGGACTTAACGTTTTGTGTCAAAGTCAATGAAGTGTTGGCGGCGATTTATTGTCAAAAAGAAAAAAACGGTCTGCCGTACGGTGAGCCGATTGATAAAAAATATATTTCCGGATTGTTTGATTTGCATCCGAGACAAGCATGCGAAATTTTACAAAATGATTCTATTTCGTTGTTTCGGTTGAAAAGCAGTGAAACGGAATACGTTGATTTGATTGCTTATCATCGTTTTTTGAGAAAAGATTTATTGGTGCGCAGCGCCGAAAAGGAACGATTTGAAACGCACGGGCTGGCGACGTTTCTCCGGGTGCCGGCTTTGCACATTCAACGGTTGGAAACGGGCAAATTCCGCGTGACGACAAAGGCGCATGAATTTGAATTGAACGATAAACAGGTTCAGGTTTTAATGATTCTTCAGACGGCAGCTAACAGCGGTCATCCTTGGTGTTGCGGCAAACAATTGTTAAAAAATATCAGCCAAAGCACAAAAATGGCGGATTTGTTTAAGCGGATACCGAATTGGCATGTGCTAATCGAAAGCAATTATCAAGGTTATTATCGGTTAAAAGCTTAAAAAGACCGCGCATTTCGGGGCATGGAAACGGCAAGGTCGGCAGTGAAATCGGGAAGAGGAGAAATACCCGAACGAGCTGTTATCGGTGTCGATATGAGTTGGTTGCCTTGGTACAGGTTGATTGATTTCGGCACGATTGGAAATTCCCCTCGCAGGCGCCGGGTCCCTTTCCGGCTTACGCTCGTTCGATATGCTCCGCCTGTCTGCGCTGCGCCTGACGAACGTGCTTTTTCTGTCTAAAGGTTTGTTTTTGGGGTGCGATCCCGGCACGATTGTGAATGCTACCGCATTCATCCTCACGTTGTTCGGACCGTCTTTTAGACGTCCGCTCGCACAGCTCGCGACCGAACGTGCTTCCTCGCCCGTTCGAACCACGCCGGCAATCTGTCATTTATACCAAAAGGCCGATGAACCGGCCTTTTGATATAAATGGCGATCCCGGCACGATTCGAACGTGCGACCCACAGCTTAGAAGGCTGTTGCTCTATCCAGCTGAGCTACGGGACCTGCCGTCAGCCTTTTCTTTTACACCAAAACGCCGCCTTTGTCAAAAAATTTATTTCTGCTTTACTTTTCTCCTTAAACACGCCATACTTTTTTATATTAAAGGAGTGCATGATGAAAACAGTTACCGTAACGGCCGGTTTAATTGCGCATAACGGTCGATTTTTAATCGCGCAGCGTCGTAAAGACAAAAGCTTGGGTGGATTTTGGGAATTCCCGGGCGGTAAAATCGAACCCGGAGAAACCTGCGAGCAATGTTTGAAACGCGAAATTAAAGAAGAATTTGATATCTCAATCGATGTTCAAGACTTTATTGGCGAGTTGACCCATGATTATGATACGTTTCAATTGCATATGTCCTTGTATAATGCTTCGTGGAACGGACAGGGAACCATCCGCATTTGCGACCATGAACAATATGCTTGGGTGACTTTACAAGAAATGAGCCAATATGATTGGGCCGGCGCGGATATTCCTTTTGTTGAAATGTTAACTAAAAACTTGACAAAATAACAAAAGCGCGCTAAACTTCTTTTATCCCATTTAAAAAGGAAGGTCATTCATGCGTGATTTTTATCAAGATCGATTGCGAGCGTCCATCATCCGATCGTTAATGAAAGGCACGATCGGCGATCATCATTGGTTGTTGTCGGATTCGGTTTTACCGATTCTTGCAAAGGCTTTTTTCTTGATTAATTTTGATACGCCTTTGGCGAAACTTGTCGTGGAAGATTTGCCGTTGCCGCCGGATCCGCCGAAAGACTTTTTTCCGTCGGTTTCCAGCATGATACGCTGTACATTGTCCAATCCGCAATTCCCGCCGTATATGGCCGCCGCATTTGAACAAGGATGTATGCCGATTACGTCCGGTTGGCGCACCTACTTTAAAACGGTTTTAAATCACAAAATTGCACGTCAGTTGGTTCGTTTGTCTTTGGTTGAAAACGGAGCGGATATATTGCCGCCGGTTGTCGTTCGCGTGGCGCTTATTGATCCGCCGGGCGTTAAACCGCAACGTTCTTTTACGATTTTACAAAGAGATTAAAAAAAAGGCCCGCATTCGGGGCCTTTTCCGTTTCAACACATCGGATTAAAAATTATCCGTGTGCAAAAAGAAGTATGCTTTTGGGTGTTTGCAAACCGGGCAGACTTCCGGCGCTTTTTCACCGACGTGAATGTGACCGCAGTTACCGCATTCCCAAATTACGATGCTTCCTTTTTGGAAAACTTCACCGGTTTTAACGTTGGACAGCAATTTGCGATATCTTTCTTCATGGCGTTTTTCAATTTCACCGACCATTTTGAATTGAGCGGCGATTTCTTTGAAGCCTTCTTCTTCGGCGACTTTGGCAAAAGTGGCATACATGTCGGTCCATTCATAGTTTTCACCGTTGGCAGCATCCTCCAAATTCGTTGCCGTATCAGGCAGATCTCCGCCGTGTAAAGCTTTAAACCACAATTTTGCGTGTTCTTTTTCGTTGTTTGCCGTGACTTCAAACAAATCGGCAATTTGATTGTAGCCTTCTTTACGGGCTTTGCTGGCGTAATAGGTGTATTTGTTACGCGCTTGAGATTCCCCGGCAAAAGCCGTCATCAAATTTTGTTCTGTTTTGCTACCTTTTAATTCCATTTTATTCTCCTTTTATACATGGGGGCGTTTTTGACAGACAGAGCAAACGCCGCTGAAGCTCATGTCGTGACGAGTAACGGTGGCACCCAGGGATTTTGCCACAAGCCTGTCCACATCAGGCGCAACCGTTTCAGGCACATCATAAATTTTTCCACAGGATTGACACAAAAAGTGATAATGCGGATGTAGTTGATGATCAAAATGATCCGAACTTTCCAATCCCGTGATTTTCCGAACAAGACCCGTCTGAACCAGTTGGTTTAAATTCCGATAGACGGTTGCCAAACTTAATTTCGGATGGTCTTTTTTCAAAAGCGTGTAAATTTCTTCTGCCGTCGGATGAATCGGATTCATCCGCAAAGCATTCAAAATAAAATCACGCTGTTTTGAATAGTTCATCTTTTCCTCAAAATTGATAATGCTTATCGTTTTTGTTTTTACATCGATTCGTATGAAATGTCAATTCTTTTTTTCAATCTTTTTAAAAATAATGTTGCATTTGATATTTTGTGCGCTTATCCTTTTATCAGAAAGGAGATAATCATGGTTGAAAAAAGGCAATGCGGTTCTTTTTGGGGACGTGTTATTTTAGCGGTCGGCATTACGCTCGGCGGCTTTTTCCCGGGATATTTTTATTATCAGGCGCGGATGAATGCCAACACGGTGTCAGTCAAAGGGCTGGCCGAACTGGACGTTAAAGCGGACTTGGCCATTTGGGATATTAAGTTTAACACCACCAACAACAGTTTGGCAACGGCCGGTCAGCAGATGGCGCACCAGTTGACGGTTATTCAGGCTTATTTGAAAGAACGCGGTTTTACGGCGGATGAAATTACGGTCGGACGCGTTGAAACAAACGATTTGATGACGAATCCGTATCGGGATCAAAACATATCGTCGCGGTATATTTTAAGCCAAGTCGTAACGGTTCACAGCACACATGTCGATCAAGTTGAAGAAGCTTTGCGCAACATCGGCGGATTGATTGAAAAAGGCGTTATTTTTGACAGCCAAAGCTACGGCTCGCCGGTTTCTTACCTGTTTACGGGATTAAATGCCGTTAAACCGCAGATGTTGGAAGAAGCAACGAAAAATGCCAAAGAAGCTGCTGCCGAATTTGCCAAAAGCTCGGGTTCCCGGGTCGGTAAAATCAAACAAGCGTCTCAAGGCGTGTTCAGTATTCTGCCGCGCGAACAGACGCCGGGTGCTATGGAAAGCGCTCAAATCAATAAAAAAGTCAGAGTGGTTTCGACCATAACGTATTGGTTGGAATAAAAAGATGAAAAGCCCCTCTTCAAAAGGGGTTTTTTTAATGCCGAAAAAATTTTTATTTTTACTGTTGACAAAAACAATATATAGAATTTATAATATATATTATAGATTGAATATATAGGAGGCAGCTATGAAGAAAATAGAAAACGTTAAAGAATTTGTTGAAAAAATTGATTCGGCCAAAAAGGTGAATCCGAAAGACTTGTCATCGGACCAGGATTTAACGATAGCGATTATGAATTTGATATCGATTGAAGAGCATTTGGTTTTTTCGGGTGCGAAAACGGGCAAGACGTCTTTTTATGACATGGTTCAAGACATTCGGGAATTGCGCAAGAACTTGTTGCAAAAAGTGATTCCGGCGTACGAAGGGGAAGTGTGGTGCATTTCCAAACATTTGTTGGCGTCATCGATGCGATTGATGGAAGTCGGGACGAAACAGCAAAGTTTGGGTAATACGCAAGAAGCTTACCAATTGTTTAATCAAGCGTATGATTTATATTGTTTGTTCTGGGGATTGAATTTAAACATGTTGAATACGGCAGACGTCAAGCGGATTGAAGCTGACGTCAAAAATGAAGCGGTTTTGCCGCCGCCGGCGCCGGAAAAAGCGCCTGAAACGGAAACGAAAACAGGATTTTTCGGCCGTATGAAAGCATTCGTTCGTCAATCGGTTAATTGTTGTATTGAATAGGTGACACATGAAAAAAACAGCTTTGATTTGTTTAGCGGTTTTATTGAGTTTAACGGGCTGTGATGAGGCTGCTGATTCGGCGCGCGATTTGGCTTCAAATAAAGCCTATTTCTTTTATGCGCAGACCTGTCCGCATTGTCATGAGGCGGATGCTTATATCCGGCAAAACTATCCGGACTTGGAACTGGTGCGGTTAGATGTTGCAACTCCCGAGGGGCGGAATTTGTTTTTAAAGTGTGCTGATAAATTTCAGCTGGGACGCATGATCGGAACGCCTCTGTTTTGTTTGGGCGATCATTATTTGATGGGATGGGTTCCGGCTTATGAACAACGATTTGATTCTTACATTGAGCCGTTTTTAAACTAGGAATCAAATCAGCCTCGCTTCGGCGGGGCATTTTTTGTTTGAAAGAACCGGGCAGTTTGTTTATAGTAAATGCAGAAGGAAAAAAATGACACAACAGCTGCCCGTTCCCATTATGAAAAAAGCCGTTAAAGGCATTACTTCCATCGCACATCCGTTGCGATTGCGGATTTTGGAATATGTGGATGTGAACGGCCCTTCGTCGGTTTCAGCCATCACGAAAGCCGTTCGGGAAGAGCAGGTGATTGTTTCTCAAAGCTTGCGTAAATTACGAGACGCTAATTTAGTAAAAACGCAGCGGCGGGGTATTTTTATTTACTATGATTTGCAAGAAGAATATCCGGCCAGTATTTTTGTGTGTATTCGAAAGCTCTACGGTTATATGACCGACAGTTTTTATTTTTTGCAGGACGGATACAAAGCCATTTTGCCGGCGGACTACACGAAAATGGTTGCGAACCAAATCAAGCTGTTTGCGAATTTTGAAAAAATGCGGATTTTGGAATATTTGACGTTAAACGGCCCGTGTTCGGTCAGCGATTTGGTGAAAGGAATTGACAGTGTTCCTTTAAAGGTATCGCAAAACTTGAAACGATTGCGAGACGACGGGTTTGTGACATGTCATCGCGCCGGTCGGTTTCAAATTTATGAAATCACAAAAGGTGTTCATAAAACGGCGATTGAATGTATCCATAAACGATATGATTCGCTTAAAAACAAAAATGATTTTTAAAAGAAAGCCCGAAAAGGTGCTAATGTGAATACAAACATCCACTCTTTGTGTCGGGGTCGTCCTGCGGACGTTACGTTGCCGCTGTTTTCGGCATCCTGTCGTCTGCCGGCGGCTGCCGTCCGAACCC
>CALXTZ010000066.1 GCA_944391545.1 uncultured Alphaproteobacteria bacterium | reverse complement strand
CTTTTTTTATAATTCGAAAATATCGACGCGGTTCACCGAAATAACGTTGTTTTGCGCACTTCGGATGCGAATAAAATGCGCGTTACGCCCAGATCCTGCAAAGCATTGGCTACAGCTTGCAACCGATCATTGACAATTGTTTGAGACATTTTAGATGTCCTGTACCCGACCAAACGAACCGATCTGTTTTCCGGGACAACGCGACCCGCGACAGCCTTCAGCGTCGGAAGATCCCGTTTGCGAAGAGCCGTTGCAGATTCGGAATCAAAGAAAACGGTAGAAACTCTTTTTTGAGAACGGGTTGTCCTGTCAAAAGGCGTTGCCGCGCCGGGATTAACCGTATCCGTAACGGCGCCGGTTCCCGTCATTTGAACGTACGGAAGAAACGGAACTTCGATTCCCTTTTGCTCTTGCGCCAAGCAAGGGACAGATGCCAGTGTCAGAAAAAGAAAACCGATTATACCATTTTTCATTGTACGTCCTTTTTTGCCAATCCTTTTTGTATCGTTGCCATCAAAGACAGATTACTTGCTATAATATACTCCGATTTTATCAAATCTTGCAAGCCTGTTTTTCCGGAAAGGGTTGCAATTTTACCGCCGGCTTCCCGAATGAACAGGTAACTTGCGGCGATATCCCACAGATTCGCGCCCTTTGTGATGAAAGCATCCAATTGTCCGGCAGCCACCGAAGCCAACTCCAAAGTCGTCGATCCCATATGCCGAATGCCGGCGACTCGACCGGCAAATTTTTCCAACAACTCTTTTTTCCCGATTTCGTTAAAGCCGGTTAAACCGAATAAACAATCGCCCGGTTGAGATCTGCCCGAAACCCGCAAACGTTTGCTGCCGGACGGCGTCATTAAGAAAGCGCCTTGACCTTTTTCGGCATAATAAAGCTCGTTCGTAATCGGATTAAATAAAACCGCCGCAACGATATCGTCATGCTCGCGCAAAGCCACGGAAATAGCAAAGTAGGGGATGGCATGAATAAAGTTGGTCGTTCCGTCGATCGGGTCGATAATCCAAGTAAACGGAGAACCGTTTTTGGCCGGGACAGAACCTTTTTCTTCGCTGATAATCCCGTAGTCCGGCCGATCTTCGCTCAACGACTCAATCAGAATTTTTTCGGCCATAATATCCGCATTAGACACAAAATCGCCCGGGCCTTTTTTGGTAACCTGCAGTTGGCTGACTTCACCGAAATCGCGAATCATGTTACGCCCGGCCTTTTGAACCGCTTTAATCATGACGTTTAAAATAGCCGATAAAGCCGAGATTCGTTGCCGTTCGCGCGTTTCCAGTCTTTCCAAAGTTTCACGGCGGCGCAAAGACGGATCAATGCGCCGTTTTTCTGTTTTAAATGAGGATGTTTCTTTTGACAAAGCCATTATTTTGCTCTTTCAACATAACTGCTGTCAGCCGTGGAAACGACAATTTTTTCTCCGGCGTTCACGAACGGCGGAATGGTTGTTTTGACACCGTTTTCCAAAACAGCCGGCTTGTAAGAAGACGTTGCCGTTTGGTTTTTCAAGGCAGGTTCCGTTTCCGTCACCGTCAAAATCACATGCGGCGGCAGGTTGACGGACAACGGTTTGCCTTCAATAAAGTTGACTGTCACAGCCATGTTGTCCTGCAAAAAGGCCGCTTGTTCCCCCATGACGTCTGCCGGGATTTCGAATTGGTCATAATTTTCAACGTTCATGAAAATCAAATTGTTGCCGTCTTTGTATAAATATTGGCAATCGTGTTCTTCACTCATTAATTTTTCGACCGTATCAGCCGTCCGCCAGCGTTCTTGGGTCTTAATGCCGTTGTTCACGTCGCGCATTTCCACTTGGATAAAAGCGCCGCCTTTACCGGGTTGAATGATGTTGATTTTGGTAACGAGCCATTGTTTGCCGTTGTTTTCGATAACCCAGCCGGGACGAATTTGGTTTGCTTGTTGTTTCATTTTATGCTACCTCTATTAAATAAATTTCGAGCGAAATATACCACAAAAGAAAAAGAAAGGCAAGTAAGACAATGGAAAATAGGCAAAAAAAATGGTGGATGCCGGATTTATACATGAAAAATAATGATAAACGCATGTACCGTATTTGCGTCATTCATGAAATCCGCCGTTTTTTTGAACATGAAGGATTCGCGGAAGTAGAAACGCCGGCTTTGCAGATTTCTCCGGGATTGGAAGTGCATTTAAAGGCGTTTGAAACGGCTTTGTATGATCCGCTAAACAACAGTTATGCGAAATATTATTTGCACACATCGCCGGAGTTTACGATGAAAAAATTGTTGGCGGCCGGATTGCCGCGTATTTTCCAAATGGCGAAGGTTTATCGTAACGAAGCCAAATCTCAAACGCACCACCCGGAATTTACGATGTTGGAATGGTATCGCGCGCATGCGACGTATGAACAAATGATGGACGATACCGAACGGTTGGTTAAGTGTTGTACGAAAGCATGTAAAGCTGATTTATTGCGTCGTGGCGATCGTCGGGCGGATCCGTTTCAACCGTGGCAACGGCTGACGGTTCAAGAAGCGTTTTTAAAGTACACCGGCATTGATGTTCTGCAGACGATACCGGCGGAACCGACGATGGAACCGGATCCGACGCTGTTGCGGGCAGAGGCTGAAAAAATCGGCATTCAATGCAGCGATTGTGACCGGTGGGAAGATATTTTCTTTCGGATTATGCTGAATTGCGTCGAAGATAAATTGGGAGACGACGTGCCTGTGATTTTGTATGATTATCCGACATGTTTAGGCGCTTTGGCGCGTAAGAAACCGACCGATCCCCGCGTTGTGGAGCGGTTTGAAGTCTATATTTGCGGGCTTGAACTGTGTAATGCCTTTTCGGAGTTGACCGATGTCGCGGAACAACGGCAGCGTTTTGAATATGATATGGCCATGAAAGAAAAGCTGTATGCAGAGCGGTATCCGTTGGATGAAGATTTTTTGGAAGCGCTTTCATATATGCCGGACTGCGCGGGCAATGCCGTCGGCGTCGACCGATTGGTGATGTTGATTACGGGCGCCGAATCGATAGAGGATGTCCTGTGGGCCCCCGTGGCTTAATAATGAAAAAACAAGACGTTGTCGGAATCAATGCTTCCTTCTGACCCGACGGGCATTAACAATCGGCTGGGGCCGTGTCCGTAGTTTAATCCTTGATACATCGGCGTATTCGGTACTCGAGCCTGTAAATCATTCAAAACATCTTGCATCGTGCCGTCATTTTTGTCGCTGGACACACATTTATAAAAGTCCCCGAAAACCACGGCTTGAACTTGATCCAAGATTCCGGCCAGCCGCAGGTGCGTCAGCATCCGGTCGATTTTATACGGTTCTTCCGCAACGTCTTCCAAAAACAAAATCTTGTCCGTAAAGTCCGGTTGATAAGGCGTTCCGATTAACGCATCAACCAAAGATAATGTTCCGCCGATAAGCGTACCTTTTACGGCTTTCGGCGTGCTCATGGCTTGCAGCGAAACAGAAAAAGATTTTCGCGCCCGATACATTTTAAAGCTTTGTTCAATCAACATGTCAACGCCTGTTTCGGTAATGTCTCGACGCGGCGATAAACCGGTATAACTGACCAAGCCCGTTTTGGCATAAAGGCCGAGTTGTAGGGCAGTAGTATCACTGAACCCGATCAGCGGTTTAAGGTGTTGCCGGATCAAATCATAATCCAATAAGTCCAAAACACGCCCCGATCCGTAGCCGCCTTTCAGCGCAATCAGCAAGTCGACTTTGGGATTTAAGAAAAGCGCCTGAATGTCTTGTGCGCGTTCTTCATCCGTTCCGGCCAGAAAGCGGTCGGCATTTAACAGATGTTCGGCGCAGATGACCGGTAATCCCTGCCGTTGAAACCAGTCCTTAATTAACGGCAAATCAATCGGTGTGCCGCTCGGGCTGGAGGGATTGAAAAGACCGACGGTTGTCATGTGTGTTTCTCCTTTAAAACAGTCAGAATTTCTTTTGCTAAATCAGTCAAGGTGTTGTCTCTGGCGCCCATGATGACAATTCTGTCACCCGCAGCGGCTTTTTGAACAGCTTTGACAAATACGTCCCGCGTGTCCGCCAAAAAAGCCTTTTTCCCGAGTTCTGCCAGCCCGTCAACCAAATCCTGCGAAGAAATGTCTTTGGCAACCGTGCCGCCGACGTAAAAAATCGGCGGAAAATAAATCATGTCTTGCGGAAAGCTTTCCGTTGCAAAAACCTGAATCAGCTCTTTTTTCATCAGCCGCGTCGGCGCAAATCCGTGCGGTTGAAAGAAAACCCATAACCGATGCTCTTTTTGACGCAGTGTTCTTAACGTCGCTTTGATTTTTTCCGGATTGTGCGCATAATCATCAAAAACGGAAATGCCGCGAACCGTTCCGATGCATTCAATCCGGCGTTTGGTGCCTTTAAATGTTTTTAACGCCCGAACAGCTGTTTGAAGTGAAACGTTCAGGAATGAACAGGCAGCGACGGCGGCTAAAGCATTCTCGACATTGTGATGGCCAAATAATGGCAAAAAAGCATCTGCTCCGTTGATTTTAAACGTTGTTCCGTCAGGGGTTGTTTGAATGTCCGAAGCCGTAAAATGAGCTGTTGATAACGGCTGTGTCGAAAAAGTCACCAAATGCGGATGCAGCGCATGCAATGATTTTAAATGCGGGCAGTCGTCGTTGATAACGGCTCCCAATCTGGCTTTGGCTATAAAATTTTTAAAAAGTGTTTTTAATTCCGCCAACGGTTTGTGATCCAAAGAAATGTTGGAAACAACCGAAACGGCCGGTTCGTAGAGTTCGATGGATCCGTCCGATTCGTCGGCTTCAATAACGCATATGTCGCTTTGCCCGCAAATCAGGTTGGAATTTTTTTCGCCATGATACGTATTGAGAGAAATGCCGCCGTTCATCATGGTGGGGTCCAATCCGGCTTCGTATAAAATGTGTGCCGTCATGGCCGTGATGGTTGTTTTTCCACTGGTTCCGCCGATGGCAACGCCGGTACATGTGTTAAATAAAGAGGCCAACAATTGCGCGCGTTTTAAAATCAAAACACCCGATTGAAGGGCTTTTTGAACGTCAGGGATTGTTTCTTCGACGGCCGTTGAAATAATCACATAATCGGTGTCGGATGTAACGCCGGATCCGTCTTGCGGATAAATCGTCATGCCGGCGGCAATGAGTTCTTTTTTTGTCTGTGCGTTCAGGCCTTGATCGAAACTGCGGTCAGACCCCGAAACGGTGTGTCCCTGATGCGCTAACAGCCGCGCGATGGAGCTCATGCCGATGCCGCCGATGCCACAAAAAAAGTATTTCATTGTTTTCTTCCTTTACGATTTTTATTTTTATGTGTAGTATACTCTTTAGAAACGCAATGTAAAGAAGGAGACGCACAGATGGTTAAATATTTTTGTTTGATTGCAATGTTGTTGGGGGCAACCATTACGGTGGCTCAAACACCGGAACAGTTGGAAATGCTGCGACGCCGTCAGGAACAAACGGTCGAAACACAGCCTTCGGAACCCGTAACGGTTCAACCGACGGCGCGAATTGAAAATGCTGCGACTCCGGCCAGCGTGGAAGCTCGGATGTTGGCACAGCAGCGGATGCAAAACCAAGACAAGTTGGTTGTTACGACCGGTCAATTCAGAATCTTGGAAAGTGCAACCGGCATGAAGTTGTGTACGTTGGATTTAGGGTTAACGAACTATACGCAATATCCTGTTGAAGAAGTTCAAATCTTTTTCGGTTGGGGCGAGGTCGAAACATATGCCGTCTTTTCGGGCGTCACATATGAACAAACCGCGAAAATGAGCATCGGACTGGCCGGGTCTGTTTGTGATCGGATTACCGAAGATCCGAATTTGCGGACAACCACTTGCCGGTTACAGGGTGCCTCGGAAAGTTTCTGCCGCGCAGCCATTGTCTTTAATCAAGGATAAAATATGCGCCGTATCTTTTTTGCGGGGGTGCTGATTGCCTTGATGGCTGGTGCTGCTTTTGCGCGGCATACACAAGTATTAACTTTGTCCGATCAATCGTTGTATCAGGATATTTTTGCGCTTCAGGAAAAAGAGCGCTGGGCCGAAGCTGACAAGAAGATTGATCAGTTGCAGGATAAATCTTTGATGGGGCATGTTTTGGCGAATCGGTATTTTTCCGTGACGTATCGCACAAAAGCATCCGAAATTGAAAAGTGGTTTCAATTGTACGGGGATCATCCGCAGGCTATTCGGATGTATGCGCTGGGGCAAAAGAAAAAAGCAAAAGTTCCGGCTCGAAAGCCGAAACCGATTTTCGGCAGTTCCAGCGGAACGTGTTCCGTCGTGTTTCGGGCAGAACCGATTGATTCCATCGAAAATCTGTCTTTTTCCTATTTAGGCGGTGAGCGGCGAAAAACGGCTCAAAAAACCATGCGTCAGATTGCCAAGTACATCAAGTCCGGCAAGACATTGAATGCAAAACGATTAATTTACAGCAAAGAAGCCAAAAACCTGTTCAATGAACGAGATCATGATGCGGCGCATATTGCATTGGCTTTTTCTTATTTTCTGGACGGCATGGATGATTTGGTGGTGCAGGAAGCCGTGCCGGCGGTCAAACGATCGGGCGATTTGTTGCCGCTCGGCCATTGGACATTGGGGCTTTCGTATTGGCGGACGGGAGATATTAAATCGGCGGCCTATCATTTCGATAAAGTTGCGAACCATAAGCGCGCGTATCCGTTATTGAAAGCAGCCGGTGCTTTTTGGGCGAGCCGAGCTAATTTGAAGCTCGGGAATTTTGCGGTTGTCAATTCTTATTTGGAAATTGCTGCCGAGCATCCTCGAACGTTCTATGGCATTTTGGCAACGCATGCGTTGGGTCGAGATTTAAATATGGCGTGGGAAAAGCCTGTTTTGCCGGAAGACGAAGTGACCGAATCTTTTTCTCATCCG
>CALXTZ010000065.1 GCA_944391545.1 uncultured Alphaproteobacteria bacterium | reverse complement strand
CCTGAACTCTCATTCAGACATCCAGCGTGACTATACAAGCCACACCGGCACTGTTAAGTTCAAATATAACTTCTAAAATATATTCGGAGGAAGGAAAGGGCTCCTTTGGGAGCCTTTTCTTTTGGGCTGAAAAGGTCGACATTTCCAGCCAATTGATATGCTTATAAAATCGAATAATGGTTGAGTACTATTTGTCGGCAAAAGGTGAGGGTTGGATGCTCAACCTTTTCAACCGTTCTTAATGAGACAGGACTTCTTGTTTTCCTTTTTGCAGGTCGTCTTTATATTTTTTGCGCGACAGGAATAAGAAAACTTTTTGCGGCAATTGATAGGAGACGGACATGCTTCTGGAGAAAAGAGAGAGAAAAGAAGAAATAACGACTTTTTCATTGACTTCTCCTTCTTCCTTGACGGCTTTTAACAAGCTTAAGGACAGCAAAGCCAAAACAGTTGCCATAAAGAAGAAAAAGTCCCAGTGTTGCATAACCAACAAATGAAAGTCCTTTGTCGTTGCGGGCGTTGTCCAGTTGAGAATCAAAGAGAGCTTTTTTTCAATAAAGTAGTCGGCAAAAAAGCCGCCGATAATCGGCGCAATTCCGGCCATAAAAGCATTGACCATGCCGTTAACGGATAAATAGACGGCTGCGCTGCCTTTGGGAGCCAGTTTTAACGTGATGTTACCGGTTGCCAAAGTAACACCGGATTGTGAGATGCCGATCAACATATAAATAAAAACCAACAGAGGAATGGTAAACGTATCTTCAACGGGAATGGATGTAAACAGGAATAAGAAAATAGCCAATACATACAAAGGGCAGGTGACTAATAAAACGGATTTGTTACTGAACATGTCTGCTAATTTTCCCCAAGACCCCATAACCAGAACGCTTGTGACTTGGCTGACGGTTACCAACATTAAAACAAGGCTGACGCTTAATTTTAATTGTTCTAATATGTAGACGGAAAAAAACGGAACCGCTAAATTAATCGAAAAGTTCCAAAAACCCAAGAAAACCATCAGTAAAGAAAAATTGCGATCTTTGAAAACTTTTTTGATTTTGGTGAAAAAGTGTTCTTCCAAAGTATCGGCTTCCATCGGCGGTTCTTGAATCCGATAATAAACATAGATGCTGTAGATGCCCAATAAAAAGGCAATGAAAGCCAAAATGCCGTAAAAGTCATTTGCCGGGAAAGGCCATATTTTCAAGATAAGTGCCATCGTAAGCGAAGCAACAAGCGACGCGATGACCATCATGGTCAGTCTTTTGGAAAAAAAGCGTCCGAGCGTTTGCGGCGGAACCAAATCTTTCATCCAGGAATTCCAAGCGCTTCCGGCAAAGCTGCTGGCGAAATATCGAACGGTGTATAAAAGGGCCAGTAGGTAAGCGGCACCCGGTGTTTGCGGAAAAAGAGCCAGCCATGCCATAAAAAAGAACGAAGCGCGTCCGATTGCTGAAATCACGGTGCAAACCAGTTTTCTTTTCCGGATTTTCTCGGTTAAATAGGCTCCCGGAAATTGTGCCAGATTGCTTAACAACGGCAAGGCAACCATGTAGCCGATTAAAGCATTCGGCGCTTTCATCAACAACGCCAGCGCAATTAAAATCGGGCCGGCCGTTAAACTTTCCAGCAGTTGGGCGATAACACCGTCTCGGACAACCCACGGTAAACTTTCCTGAACTTGTTCGGCCGTTAAAGTTTTCGGCCCCATTCGTTTGGTAAAAGCTGACCACATCGTCATTTCCTCCTTTTTTTCGTAAAATAGAAGATTTCCGCGATTTTTGCAAGCGTAGAAAAAGGAACATTCGGCTTGCAATTCAGATAAAACATGATTATGATGCCTTTTCAATATCATGAGGCAAATATGTTTTTTACTCAAAATCCCTACTTAAAAGCGTTATACGCCGTGTATAAGACACCGCAAGTTTTGGCTGTTCCGTCGGAAAAGTGGCGGCTTCACGATCAAGGGGCGGATGTCCCTTTATCCACATATGAAAAATGGATGCATCACAAATATCTACACACATTTCAGGTGTTAAGAGAAGGGGCTGTCCTGATAAACAAGGAGCCTCTTTTGCAAACGGCGCCTCGTTCTGTTCAAAAACAATGGATGGATGCGCTCTTGCTGCACGACTACGGCCGCGCGTTTGAAGTCAGCCCGCAGAAAGAAACATATGCTTTTTCATTTTGTCACGGTATTACAGGTGCTCAAAAGGCTTTGGAACTCGGGGAAACGTCGTTAAATGTATTGGTTCCGATTTTGGTACACGATCAAATGGATAACGCTTTTGTCGAAGCGTCGGATGAGCAGTTGGAGCAAATTGAAAAATTCCGCTGTCAGCCGCCGGAGGAAAAACAAGCCGTTTATATCATCCGAAAAGCTTATCGTGCGACAAGCGCGGCTGATAAAAAATGGATTCGTTACGGCATCGGATTGGTCAGAGATGCCGATACGTTGTCTAATCTGCGGGAATACCGGCGCATGCTGCGTTTTTTGGAAAAGGAACCAGTGGCCGAAATTTCTCCGCGTGTTAAAGAAGAAATCTTGTCGGATGATTATGTGAAAGTCGAATATGTTAAGACGTGGCCGGATAAATGCTGTATGTATTTATCTTGGGCTTATCATTTTAATTTTCCGGCGACCTTTCATGAAGTATTGCAGGCTCAGATTTTGGAGCATTTTTGTGAAGATGTTTATGGTAAAATCGAGACTGCCAATACGCCGGCTCAAATGGAACGCTTGCGCCGGGAAATTGATTCGATTTTAAATCACATTCGTGCTTTTGATGCGTCCAAACGATTTATGGTGCCGGTTCTTCCCGAAAACCGATCGACGCCGTCGTCTGTTCGCACCTATCTTCAATCTTATTTGTTTCAAAACAAAGTTTGATTATTTGCGCCAGCCGAAAAACAGAGGCAATTTTTGAAGCGGTTTTTTCATAACATGTTTAAAACCGCTTTCACGATTTTCTTTGGCCAACGTTTCCTGGATGAATTTGCCGTAATCTTTATAAAGCGCTACGGGCGGAAAATCGGGAACGTTGATTTCAACGGTTTGGCCGGGTTGAATGTCTTTTAAGGCCGGGTCAAAGCACCGCCGATTAATGAATTTATGCAAAGAACGTTCAATTAAACACAAATTATGCAAATCGTTTGTTCCGCCGCCGGACAAAGGAATGATATGATGGATATCAAAATTTTTCGGCACTTTGCCACGAGCGATTTTTTCCAACGGACACAGCTTTTTAATGCGGTCTAAATATCCTTTTTGATACAACATCATTAAAAATTGTTTGGCCACGTTGTTGTGTTTAAATTCTTTGCGTAAACGGGAAGTCCGTTCATGGGGTTGACGCGTAAATAAAACCGGCATTAAAATACTCCTAACCTGAATGAATGGTTTTGACTTCATTGTCTTTGTTAAACAGGTACAGCAGGTTTTTTAAAGCCATCCCGCGCGGGGAAGACAACGAAGCATCTTGGTTTAAAATCAGTTTAGCATCATCTCGGGCAATTGCCAAGAGGGGCGCATGAAATTCCAAATCCGCCAATTTAAAGGACTGTAAACCGCTTTGGCGCGTCCCCAAGACTTCCCCGGCACCGCGCAGTTTTAAATCTTCTTCGGCAATGAGAAAGCCGTCTTCCGTTTTGCGCATGACATCCAAACGCTTTTTGGCCGTCGGAGAAAGAGGAGCTTGATAAAGCAATAAACAAACCGATTGAGCGCTGCCGCGTCCGATGCGTCCGCGTAACTGGTGTAATTGAGATAAACCGAACCGTTCGGCTTGTTCGATAATCATAATGCTGGCTGATGGGACGTCTACGCCGACTTCAATGACCGTCGTTGCCACCAAAATGTCCGTTTTCTTATCAATGAAATCCTGCATAAGCGCATCTTTTTGCGGGCCCTTCATCTTTCCGTGAATCAGGGCGACGCGTCCCGGAAAAGCTTTTTCCAGTGTTTCAAAGCGTTGAGTGGCGTTGGCTAAATCCGATTTTTCGGTTTCTTCAATCAACGGGCAAACCCAATAAACTTGCGCTCCTCCGGCAAGTGCATGGTGTAGCTTTTGAATCGTCTCCTCCATTTTGGAAACGGGGAGAACGCGTGTATCAATCGGTTTGCGTGTCGGCGGTTTTTCATCTATTTTGGAAATATCCATATCGCCGTAATAGGTGAGGGCTAACGTTCGCGGAATAGGCGTTGCCGTCATGACCAAAACATCGACGCGTTCTCCCTTTTGTGTTAACGCCAAACGTTGATCAACACCGAAACGATGCTGTTCATCGATTAAAACCAAACCTAATTTACAAAATTGAACGTTTTCTTGAAAAAGCGCATGGGTTCCGACAATGATTTGCGCTGATCCGTCCGCCATTTTATGAAGGATTTCCCGGCGTTTTTCGCCTTTTTCCCGGCCGGTCAGCAAAACAACCGAAATGCCGAGCGGATCGCACCATTTCCGTAAAGTTGCTTCATGCTGTCGAACCAAAATATCCGTGGGCGCCATTAAACAGGCCTGGTATCCGCTTTCGACCGCTTTTAACATAGCCATCAGGCCGACAATTGTTTTGCCGCTGCCGACATCGCCTTGTAACAGGCGCATCATGCGAAAAGGCGCCCCCATATCCGTTTCAATTTCTCCGAAAGAACGTTTTTGCGCAGCGGTCAGCTCAAACGGCAGGTTTTTTAAAAGCTTTTGAACCAATTGACCGTTTCCCGGTAAAGCAATGCCTTTCAGTTTGCGCATTTTTTGCCGGACAAGCGCTAACGCCAGTTGATTGGCCAGCAATTCATCATACGCCAAACGCATGCGCGCAGGGTGCATCGGTGAGACATCCGAAGCTTTCTGCGGATGATGAACTTGAAGCAGGCTTTCTTTGAACGACGGTCCTTTTTGTTGTTTTAAAAAAGCTTCGTCCTGCCATTCTGGTAAATCGGGAATGCATTTTAAAGCCGTTTTTAAAATCCGCTGAACCATTTTGTTGGTGATGCCTTGCGTCAGGGGATAAACCGGCTCAATCAACGGAATTTGGTCTTTGTTTTTTTCTTCCGTGATGTAATCGGGATGCGTCATTTGGGTGCGACCGGAAAAAGTTGAAACTTGTCCGCTGATAATCCGAACGGCGTTTTCGGGCAACTGATCAATGATATAATCTTTGCGGTAATTGAAAAAGACGATATCCAAAAGCCCGCTTTCCGTTTGACAGTGGATTTTATAGGGTTGTTTGCGTGAACGCGGTTTCTCATGACTTAAGACCGTTACTTTTGTCGTTATAAAGGGCGGTTTGGTTCGATCGATGACCATGAGCGGTAAATGAAACAAAGCCGAAAGAATGGTGTTGCCGCACAATTTTTGAAACAGCTTTAAACTTTTGGGGCCGACTCCCTGAATGGTATCAAGACCGGCAAATAAACCGAACAAAACAGGCGGGCGCATTAATAACCTTGTCCTCGTCCGGGTTTCATGTAGTTGCGTTTGGGTTCATTTTGAGCGCGTTTCTTTTGAGCTGCCGTTTTCGGCTTAATGATTTTCCCGTCCGGCAATTTAACGGTTCCGTCGGCATAAACAACCGATGCAAAAATTGGCAGATTATAAAAGTGTTGCAAAGCTTCCGGGCAGGGAGTTGGTTTTTGATCGCGCTGCAAATTGTAAGTCCGCAGCTTTTCAGCCGCATATTCTTTAAAGGCCGTGGTGCGGGCTTCTTCGGTGGCGGCGCTGTTTCCCATGATGTAACTGGCAATCAATTCAAAATCATCCAGCCGGCTGCCGGCGTTACAAGCCAAAGCGACGCCTGCCATTGCGCCCAGTTGTTGGGCATCCGTCATGCTTTTTGTGCCGAGTTGGGCTTTGCAAATCGACGGTATCAACGAAAGAACACACAAAAATAAGATGATTTTTTTCATAAATGCCTCGCTTTTTATTAAAACAACCCTTATATAAACAAGAAGAATAAATCCTTTTTACGGGGTTGACAAGTTTTTTAACAAAAGAAAGGGGAAGATCAATGTTAAACGATTCGATTTGTGTGTTGCCGAAAGCCGGAGAACCGGTCAAAGCAGCGCTCATTATGTTACACGGTTACGGCGCGAACGGCGATGATTTAATTTCGATGGCGCCTGTTTTGCAACAACAAAATCCGCATTTAGCTGTCTATGCGCCGAATGCGCCGACACAGATGGGGCACGACAGTTACAGATGGTACAGCGTGGATGAATTGGCGGATGAAACGGCTTTTGAACAATTCGGTTATGTCGAAAAATTAATGTGTCGTGCTAAAGATCAAATCAGTCTGGTTAATTCGTTTATTGATTTGATTAAAGAAAAACACGGATTGCAAGACAATGATATTGCTTTGATGGGCTTTTCTCAAGGCGGATTGTTGGCACTCATGACCGGATTGACACGTGCTTCGTTTTTAAACTGTTTGATCGGCTGTTCGGCCGTACCGTTGGAACTGAATAATGCGCTGACTTTGCCTGAAGTCTTAAGCCGGCCCAATACGTTGCTGACTCACGGCGAAGATGATGATCGCGTGCCGTTAGTCGGGATGGAGATGACGGAAAATACGCTTAAAAATTTAGACGTTGCAGTGACGACACATATCGTGCCCGGCATGGGACATGATATTGATATGAGCTCCGTTTTGGCAATCAGTGAATTTTTGCGCGTTCACACTAGTACAAAGTAAGCGGATACCTGGCTTCAATGCGGTAGTATTTGCCTTCGCCGTTTTCTCGGGCATGGCTGGAAAAGAGGGTGAAATAATACACCTTGAATTCCCGTGTTCGGAATAAGTTATTGGCCGAAATGAATTTGAACACGTCATCCATAGAGGTTCCTTTTAAGCTGGCTACGGACACGTGCGCATGGAATTTAAACCGATCATTTTTGACCCCGTTATTACGGGCAATCGTGTCGATTTTGGCGCTTAAATCATCCAGCGCCTGGTAATAATTAACACCGGTCCATAAATGATGCGGTACATCACCGGTTGCAAAATAGCCGACTTGCGCCAAGGCCAAATTAAACGCCGGGAAACGTAATTGGCATAATTCATCGTGAATGTTGTCGGCAACGTTTTCCTGAATATTTCCTAAAAAGCGCAAGGTTAAATGCAGTTTGTCACGCTCGACCCACTTGGCCAAAGGAACGCCGCCGTGCAAAGAATAAACTTGATCCTTGATGTCATCGGGCAATTCGATGCCAGTAAATAAGCGTATCATGTGCGGCTCCTTTATTGATTTAATAAAAACTTTTCGACCGTCGGGTAGATATTTTTAACCATGATTTGAACCCCTTGCGCATTCGGATGAGCGCCGTCATCCAACAGATATTTCGTAC
>CALXTZ010000064.1 GCA_944391545.1 uncultured Alphaproteobacteria bacterium | reverse complement strand
GAATGACTTTTGTATCATTAAAAACCAACACATCAGTCGGTTTTAATAAATCCGGCAAATCCGCAATGGTTTTGTCTTCAAATGTTCCTGGCGGCATCACATGCAAAAGTTTTGCCGATTCGCGAGGTGTTGCCGGTTCGTTAGCTATCCTGTCGGCCGGCAAATCAAATTGAAAAAGGTCTACACGCATTTAAAAATCTTCTTCGGTTTCGTCTACAAGCGTGTCTTCGTTAAAACCGACATAATTTTGGATGATTTCCATTTGCTCTTTGATTAAATAATCAAACATTTCTTCAAAGTGAGCAAATTCTTTAACCAGTTCGCCCGAAAACTCATCAACTATTTCATACACGTCTTTGACGGGATTGTAAACAAAATTTTCTTCATCCGTGCGACCAATAAAAACTTTATCAGTCCCTTTGTTCAAAGCTTGGTACAACATGTTTTGTTCCCCCAGCCCCGTGATACTATAACCGCCTTTCTTGTCGCTGGACGGATTAGCTCCGAAAAATTCCAATCCGGCCCAAAATAAACCGTCCGTCGTGAATAAAAAATCGCTGTATTCATCCGGCAATTGAAGACCCATTTTTTCCAACCGATCCTGAACAGCAAATAAATGGTCGTCCGCTACCGGGCTGGTTTTAAAAACACCGCCGATATCCTGCGCATTCAATAGCAACTCTTTAAACATCTCATCTCCTTTTCTTTTCATCATAAGAAGAATAGGGATAAATGATTAATAAAAGATAAAAATCTGCTTTAAATCCGATAGAAATTTTGGATAGCAAAACTCCAGTTAATTAAATGATCTAAAACCGTTTGCGTATAATCAGGGCGCCTGTTTTGATAATCCAAATAATAGGCATGTTCCCACACATCAATTGTCAACAAAATGCGCTTTTTCCCGAGCGGTGATTGCGCATTGGGCGTATTGATGACTTTTAAGTGCCCGTCATCGACAATCAACCACGCCCAGCCGCTGCCGAATTGCGTGGTCGCCGCTTTTTTCAGCTCCGTTTTTAAGTTGTCGACGGAACCGAAATCCCGAATGACAGCGTCTTTGAAATCGCCTTCGGGGATGTCTCCGCCGCCGTTCGGCGATAAAGACTGCCAATAAAACGTATGATTCCACACTTGTGACGCATTGTTGTAAATCGTTTGTTGAGACGGGTATTTTTCCGTCGCTAGAATGATTTCTTCCAATGTGTGCGTTTCAAGATTAGTGCCTTTAATCAAATCGTTTAAAGTGTTCACATAGCCGGCATGATGCTTGCCGTAATGAAATTGAAGTGTTTTTTCGGAAATATAAGGTGCCAGTGCGTTTTCGTCATAAGGCAGTTTATAAAGTTCAAAAGCCATTTTTGTCTCCTTTCTGTTTTCCTAGAGATAGGATGTTTTTTTCAAAATGTCCAGCCCCTTTTGAAAAGAATACGCCGAACTCTTTTAAAAAAAGAGTTGCATTTTGCGGAAAAATTTGGTAAACCTGTAACGCTTTTTCCGTGCGGTCGTGGCGGAATTGGTAGACGCGCAGCGTTGAGGTCGCTGTGGGGAGACCCGTGAAAGTTCAAATCTTTTCGATCGCACCATAAAAAAACCGTTGGATTTTCCGACGGTTTTTTATATGATGGAAAAAGAAAGGAAAGCGGATGGTGTCACTTCAGGATGATTACGAAAAGGCAATGGACGTTCTGGCCGACCTGGCGCAGGAATATGAAAAATGGGTGCGGGCGGATTTGCAACGGTTACAGGCGGCTTTTGAACAAGCCGAAGTGCTTGACGGCGAAAAGCGGACGCATCTTATTCAAACGGATTTGTTTCGTGTAGCCCATGATATGAAAGGACAAGGCGCAACTTTCGATTATGAATTGGTCACGCAAATCGGCAATCATTTATGTCGCTATGTTGAAAGGAAATCGTTTTTCGGCCCGGCGGAAATGGAGGCTGTTTCCAAGCATATTCAGGCGTTGGCATTCGTTATCGATCACCGTTTAACCGGCGACGGCGGGGCCGAAGGACAAAAGCTGGCGGCACAAATCGAGGGTATCACTTAAAATGGCGGAACAGGAACAAAATCATATTTTAGTCATTGATGACGATACGCGGTTGCGGCGCTTGTTGCGGCGTTATTTGACCGAAAACGGGTTTTTGGTATCCGAAGCATCCAATCCGGACGAAGCGCGGCGATTGATGGCTTCTTTTTTGTTTGATTTGTTGGTGTTGGATGTGATGATGCCGGGAGAAAACGGGTTTTCTTTTGCGAAATCTTTGCGGGAAAAAGGCAATATGATTCCGATTTTGATGTTAACGGCGATGGGAGAAATTCAAGATCGAATTCATGGATTGGAAAGCGGTGTGGATGATTATTTATCCAAGCCGTTTGATCCGAAAGAGTTGATTTTACGCATTAACAGCATCTTGCGCCGAACATTTATGTCGGCTCCGAAAGAAAAAGAGACGACGTTGCATTTCGGATCGACGACGTATCATATGGATCGCGGCGCTTTGGAACAAAACGGCGTTTTTGTGTCTTTGACATCGGTTGAAAATGATTTGTTGAAAAAACTGGCGGCAAAGGCCGGTCATGAAGTGACGCGGGAAGAGCTGGCTTCATCCATGGAAACCGAAAATGAACGAACCATTGATGTACAAATCAACCGTCTGCGGAAAAAAATTGAAACCGATTCCAAAAATCCGCGTTATCTGCAAACGGTGCGCGGAAAAGGATATTTATTGCTGCCGGATTAAAAACGATGAAAAAATCAGTCTTTCAAAAAGCAGGCCGGGTTTTAAAAGAAATATGGGATTTTATCCGATATATTTTAAAATATGTCAAAGTGAAAATTTCACCCAAAAGCTTGTTAACGCGATTTATTTTGATTATTTTAATCCCGATGGTTTTGTTGCAGGTCGTGGCTTCGATGGTATTTTACGACAACCATTGGCGGTCTATCAGCCGTCGATTAGCCAATGACATTGCCGGAGAAGTCGAAACGGTTATTTACATGATCGAACAATATCCGGATTCGGTTCAAACAGAAGATGTGTTGGCTTATTTTGACCAGGCGCTTCAGTTAAAAATCCATTTCAAACCGGAAACACAGATTATTTTTGATTCCGTGAATGTCGATAATACGGGGTTGGTAAAGCAGTTGGATCGGGCTTTGTCAAAGCTTGATTATCCGTTTGTCATCAAGGAAAATCGGTCTCAAGATTACATCATGGTGTATATTCAATTGAAAACGGGCGTTTTAAAAGTTGAAGTGCCTCAAAAGCGGGTTTTCAGCTCAACGACATACGCTTTTTTGGTTTGGATGATCGGGGCGTCGATTTTGTTGTTTTGGATTGCGTTTTTGTTTATGAAAAACCAAGTGCGATCCGTGTATCGGTTGGCGGATGCGGCGGAAAAATTCGGGACGGGACGCGCGGTTGAACGATTTAAACCCGAAGGTGCGACGGAAGTGCGCCAGGCCGGGCAGGCTTTTTTGTTGATGAAAAACCGTATTCAAAAATATTTGGGCGAACGAACCAGCATGTTGTCCGGCGTATCTCATGACTTGCGGACACCGTTGACGCGCATGAAATTGCAACTGTCCATGATGCCGGATGACGAAAGCACACAGGATTTATTATCTGACATTGATGAAATGGAAAAAATGTTGGAAGGCTATTTGGCTTTTGCCAGAGGGGAGGGAAAAGAACCGTCTCAAGTCATGGAAGTTTCCGAACTGCTGACGGATGTCGTTGAAAAACTGCGTCGGAACGGGCACGACATTGATTTACACATCGAGCAAACGCAACAAATCAGCCTGCGGCCGCATGATTTTTCACGGGCGATAACGAACATTTTGACGAATGCGCATCGATATGCCAAGCATGCGGCGGTTGTGATGGGTGTGCGGGATCACTTTTTGGATATAACGATTGACGATGACGGGCCTGGTATTCCAAAGGAAAAACGAGATGATGTGTTTAAAGCTTTTTATCGGTTGGATGATTCGCGCAATTCTAAAACCGGCGGTGTCGGGTTAGGCTTGACAATTACGCGGGATATTGTTTTGTCTCACGGTGGCGAAATCACGTTGGAAGAAAGTCCGATGAAAGGGTTACGCGTCCATTTGCGGTTTCCGCTGTAAGTTAATGCGTCGGCATGGCGTCGCCTTTGATGCCTTTTTTCCGAGCGTTCTTTTCCCAAACCAGCAAAGCGTTGGCGCCTAAAATAATCAATCCGCCTACGAGAATATTCCACGTCAGCGGAACACCCAGAAAAGTCACGTCCAAAAAGACCCCCGTGACGGGTTCCAATAATAAAATCATCCCGATGGCGGTGGCCGGTACATTTTTATTGTTCATGTAAATCAGTAAGTTCGGCAGCGTATAAATAATCAGGCTGTAAACCAGAAAAGCGCCCCACAGCGTGGGTGAAAAGTGCAATGTCATCGCTTCAAGAGAGGGATTGTAGGTAAAAGCTCTGAAGACAAAATAAGTCAGTGTCAACGGAATAACCGTATACAAATTCACGGCAAAAAAGGTGCCGTACGGCGAAATGCCTTGTTGTGTGTAGTACTTTGTTAAAATCAACCAGACAGACAATCCCATGCCGGCAATTAAAGCCAAAAATAAACCAAGCGGTGAAAATTGTACATCATGAAACGGATCTATCAGGATAACCATGCCAGCCAACATAGCAAAGACTAAAACCCAATCCAGTTTGGTTTGTTTGTGGTGAAAGAAAAAGTGCATGATTAAAATGGTCCACAGCGGTTGCAGATAAACAATCAACACAATTAGGCTGACGGGAATGTTTAAGAAAATCGGGGCGTATTCTCCCAAGTTGATGGCCAGCATCGTTATAACGAACAAAAGCGATATTTTCCACGGAATTTGAAAAACTTTTTTAAAATCGTGACGAGCCAGGTAAAGCGTTGCCAGGCCGGCAATCAAGTTCGGATAAAGCATGATTTCAAATAAAGAAGCGCCCATATTGGATAAAACTTTTCCGCCGAATACGACGCCGCCGAATAAAATACCGCTGATAATTAAATAAAAATAGGCCATTTTCATCTCCCCTTCTACCAAATAAGTCACAAACGAAAAATGTCAAGATCAAGTTTAATGCGAGACACGGAATGAAGCGGCGTTGTTGCATTATTTAATACCGAATAAAAAACGGTCATATTGAGTTCGGGTGTGTTTTGAAAGAGAAGAAGTAAAATTCTTCTCTTTTTTTTTGACAGATGCCGGGGGGAGGGGTATATTAAGCTTGTTTCCCAATCAATTGGTAAAAAGGAGAAAGACATGGACTTAAAAGAACAACATGAACGAGCCGCTTTCATTGATGCGTTGCATCTGTCGCCCGGATGGCGAAAGACATTCAAGGAAAACAGGCGGTTTAACATCTGGGGATTGCTTTTCGGATGGTTATATGTCGGCTGGTTGGGAATGGGCGGTACAGCCATTTTTTATTTTTTAATGATGTTAGTACCTATGACGATTTTGGGGACTGTTTGGCCCGACACAAGAACGGGTATATGTTTGGGTATTGCCTTGATGCATATTTGGATTGCGTTTCGGGTTAATCAAAAATATTGGAAACATGTTTTGAAAAATCATACGGCATATGAAGCAGCCCAGCCGGATGCACCGGTTATGTATTTTGATATTTCAAAGAAAAGAATGGTTTTGTGTAGTATTTTGACTTTGGGGCTTTATGATTTATATTGGATGTATCAAAACTGGAAGGCCTTGAAAATCGCCAGAAAAGACCCGGATAACGGGCCTTTGGGTCAGACGGTGTTTTGGATATTCTATCTTTATTCGCTTTTTAAGACGATTTTTAAAGATGCGGATAAGGTTGGTTTTAAAAGTCGTTACAGCGCGGGTGTTTTATTCGGTACATATCTTCTTATGGCGATCATCGCGCAGTCAAATGCATTTCCAGCGTTTATATTTTGGATGATGATATTTATTTCGCCTTTTGTTTTTTTTCCGGTTATGGATGCCATTCGCGCCAACAATAAAGCTTTGGATGAAGCGGCTGTTCCTCGTCGAAAAATAACGTTGGGAGAAGTCGTCCTTCTCTTAATCGGCGGGCTTATTTTTGTTTCGTCTGTTTATAGCCATTTTCCTGCCAAAGATGAAAACAGAATGTTAATCGCTTTTCTTGAAAAAGGAGTTCCCGATTATTGTCTTCAGAACGGCTATCGAATGGAAACATGGCCCATGGCTGCTTACGACGTATTGAAACCGATGCATGCACAAGTCGAATCAGCGAACGATAACCTGTCGCTGGAAGAACAACGCCGTTTCGATGAAAAGATGCGTCGTATCAGTCGCGGGTTCGTTGACAGTATTTATCAGAATTTAAAACAAACGGAACCGTTTATAACGATGCAGAAAGCTTGCCTTCTTTTGGATCAGAATGCAAAGGCGATACTTGTCAACGTGTTGCCCGAATTTCGGCAACTGGCTCGATAAAAAAAGCCGCCTCGTTCGGGGGCGGCCTTTGTATTTATCCTTTTAACAAATCGCCGTCATGAAAATAGTCGATTTTCATGGCTCTGCGAACCTTTGAAAGCGTCTCGGCCGCCACATTTCGGGCAGTATCCGATCCTTGTTTCAACATGTCGTATACGGCCGGTAAGTCTTTTTCGTATTCGGCTCGCCGCGCGCGAATAGGTTCCAGTTCCGATTGAATGATGTTGTTCAGGAACTTTTTGATTTTAACGTCTCCCAGCCCGCCGCGTCGATAATGCGCTTTTAACTCATCCAAGTTCGCATATTCGGGCAGAAATGTTTTGAAATGTTCGTCCGTACTGAACGCTTCCAGATAAATAAAGACAGGATTGTCTTCCACATGTCCCGGATCTTCCACCCGCAAGTGCGTCGGATCGGTGAACATATTCATGATTTTGTTTTTAATGTCATCCGCCGGATCGGATAAATAAATGCAATTGCCCAAAGATTTGCTCATTTTAGCTTTTCCGTCTAAACCGGGCAAACGGGAACACATCTGATTGTCCGGCAGCATGGCTTGCGGTTCGACCAGCGTTTCGCCGTAAATCGTGTTAAATGATCGGACGATTTCGCGCGCTTGTTCAATCATGGGCAATTGATCTTCGCCCACCGGCACCAATGTTGCGTTAAAAGCCGTAATATCAGCCGTTTGACTGATCGGATAACAAAAGAAACCGACCGGAATGCTTTTATCGAACTTGCGCAGCTGGATTTCGGCCTTAACCGTCGGATTGCGTTGCAACCGAGCAATGGTCACCAAATTCATGTAATAAAACATCAGCTCGGTTAATTCGGATACGTGAGATTGGATGAAAATCGTTGATTTCGCCGGATCCAGCCCGCACGCCAGATAGTCCAGCGCGACATTCAGGATGCTTTTGCGGATTTTGTCGGGATTGTCCGCGTTGTCTGTCAAAGCCTGTGCATCGGCAATCATAATGTAAATGTCATTGTACAGGCCGGAATTTTGTAACTCGACCCGACTTTTCAAAGAGCCGACATAATGGACTAAATAAAAATATCCCGTCGAGCGATCACAAGTAAAAATAATATCTTTCATGTTTAAAAATCCTTTTCATAAATGTGTTTCAGAAGATGTACGGTCGGACATATCCGTCA
>CALXTZ010000063.1 GCA_944391545.1 uncultured Alphaproteobacteria bacterium | reverse complement strand
TTTTTCCTTCATCTTTCGCTTTCATGGCGGCAACCAGTTCAGTTTTGATTTGTTCACGCAACATTTTTGACTCCTTTTTATTTTTTTTCAGCATAAAGGAATTTATTTTAAAACGCAAGACTTCTGTTACATTCGATTTTAAAAAATAAAAAACAGCTAGACAGAACAAACGGCATTTGATACACTTTAATAAAAATAAGTTGTCAAAGGGATAAAACATGATGTGGAAATATGCATTATTGGTATCGGGGATGATGTTGGCGTCGACCGTCAGCCGCGCCGATTATGCCAAAGGCGTCGAAGCGCTTCAGGCCGGGAATTATACCGTCGCGGCACAGGAATTGGCCGGAGCAGCGGATGCCGGTGATGCAAAGGCACAATATTTAATGGGGTACCTGTATTATCAAGGGCAAGGCGTTCCTCAAGACGATGAAAAGGCGTTTGAACTTTTCCGCAATGCGTCGGACAAAGGCCATGTGGAGGCGCAGACTTTTCTGGCTTTTATGTATGACGCCGGTCGCGGTGTACCGCAGAATAAAAAGAAAGCATTTGATTTGTATCAAGCCTCTGCCGATGAAGGTGATATTACGGCAACGATTAACTTGGGCGTGATGTATTATAAAGGAGATGGCGTTCCTCAAAACTATGATAAAGCTTTTGAGTTGTTGAATGATATTGAACATGTCGATTCTCCGGTGTTGCAGCTTTATTTGGGAAATCTGTATTTCTATGGATACGGCGTCCGTCAGGACGTTAACAAGGCATTGGATTATTATTTGCGTTCGGCAGCGCTCGGTGATGTGAGTGCGCATTACTTTTTGGGATCCATTTACCAGCAAGGCAAGGGTGTCGTAAAGGCGAACCCTTCCGAAGCATTGCTTTATTATACGTATGCGGCTCAAAAAGGTGACCCGAACGCGCAATATAATCTGGCAACGTTGTATGCGGGCGGTGCGGCCGGAAAGGTTGATAAGATTCAAGCATATGCATGGTTGGTCATGGCTTCCGAACAAAACATGCCGGAAGCGAATGAAGCTTTGGAAAAACTGGGCGACAGCATGAGTTTGTCTGAAATTTCTCAAGCTAAAAATTATGTTTTGGAATTACAAAAAATTGATCCGGATACGGTTGTTTCTCCGGTTCCGCCGATGCAGATTTCCAATTCTATTTATTCGACGCGTGGGGCGACGACGGTTGTCGGGAACCAAGGCGGTTCTTGGGGAAATATAACCACGGGTGTGACACCGGGCGGTACGGTCGTTACACGGCCACAAGGGGCTCAACCCAGCGGACGATCCAGACGCATGATTCGCCGCCGTTGATTAAAGAGAGGGCTGTATGAAAAAATTCGGGAGATTTTTAAAAAAACGCTTATCTTTTCATGTAATGGATGTCATCGGCATGATTGCTGCCGCTCTTTTGATTACGACACATCCGGATACGCAGAATTTGTTTTACACATTAGGTGATCCGACGCTTTATTTAAGCTTGTTGTTGGTTGCTTTTTTGGGGCGCTCTTTGTATTGGTTGTTGATTTTACGGGCCGAAATGTTTTACCTGAAACATTCGATCGTCGGTTTTTTTGCCGATTACATTCGATTGGTTTTGGTTACTTTGTGTGTAACAGGCGCTTATTTGTTTGTTTTCGCCGTGCTGTAGAAAATCATTTTGAGTTTTTGTCGAAGTCGGTCTGCCGAAAGCGTTCCGGTGTGAATACGCTGTTTGGTTTTTTCATATAACGCCGGATTGCGGTCTTGGCATTCTTTGACGAATGCGGGCGGCAATGTTTTTAAATAAGCGTTATAGCGTTCATAAAAACCGTTGTCCGTCCAAGTATATGCCACGGGGCCGAAAGAAATTCCGTCTAACCCGTCGGCATCTTTATTCATGAGTGTGTCCAGCACGCGATCCGTAAAATCTTTCGGTAAATGAGCGACCTCGGTGGAAAAAGACAACGTGAATAAATGGGCTGCTTGAATTTTTCCCTGAATCAGAGCTTTGTTCGCTTGCGGCATCGGTTTGATTGTCAACAAAGCGGTCATATCCACCGTTTGAGGGCTGATCAACAACAAGGTTAAAAGCGGTTGACGAACCCAATCTTGATAAGGAATATAATCTTTTAAGTGTTTTAAAAGAACCGCTTTGGAGGGTTCGTTTTCCAAAATCAGATCATGTAAGTTGATTTGTGCATGAAGAGCTTCGATTTCATAGGCGCCGGAAGAAACCGGGCCGAATTTAACTTTATCGATGGTTCGGATGGCCGGGTAAGCGACAAAAGTCACATCCGAAAGAACTGTCTGTTCGCTGAAAAAAGGGCGAGAGGCTTTGGTGTAAGATAATCCGGCCAAAAAAGATTTGTTTTGAATTGCCGTTTGTACGGCTTTGACGGAGTGCAGATGAATTTGATACACGAAAAAAGCAAACGAAAATGCAAATAAACAGCCGATCATGACGTAAATGAGTTTATTTTTCATGTGTTCCCTCCGTCGGTAAAAAGAATGAACGCGGCACATCATACTTTTTTTCCATTAAATAAGCCGTTTCTTCCCATTCGGCGCAGCCTGGTTGACGGCAGGCTTCGTGAGCAAAAAGCGCCACATGAGCGGCCGGTTTTTTCCATGAAATGCCGGCTTTTTTCTTTTCTTGCAAAGAAAGCGGCGTTATTTGTCCCGTTACCAGATACCATCCCGGATCCAAAGGCGTGTCGATTTGCAAAGCAAAGGGCAGGTCTGCCCAACTTGTTGCTTCATTTTTCTCTGTGACATGAAGCACGAAGCATCCCTTAATCGGCATGTCCAATAAAGCCGAAGCCGTCATTAATTGGTACGGAAAATCGACTTTGAATTGTCCGAATAAAAAGGCCGGCCGATCATAAGGAGGTAAGTCTTCCAAAAGTGTGTACGTTTGTTGAAGCAGCTTTTGCTTTTGCAGATCTGCTTCTTTTTCATGAACCAGCTGATTAAAAGATTTTTCCGGGATGAGCACCCATGTGCCGGTCGGTCCTTTTTCCAGGTGCAGCCGAGAAAAAACATTCGTTTCATACTGCGGGCTGTCCGATGCTTCAAAAATCAGCGTTGAGACGTTCGGGCAGATATTTTGAGCATAACTTTTCACGACCGTTACCAAACTGCTTAATGTTTCTTCCTTTTCGAAAAGTTTTTTATTCGACGTGACCGCAATCACATGAAACGGTTCGCACACGTTAAAGGCCGGATACAGAAAGTTTTGAATGCGAGCGGTCATTTTCCCGATGTAGTCGATTTTAAGAGCAGGGTCTTTTTCGATGAAATAGAAAGCTTCCTGAATGCCGGGTGTTGTTGAGACACGTTTAACAATCGGTGTGTTGAGCGGCGCGGAACCGACAAAATAACCGTCCATAAAATAACCGGAAAGCGAATCCCGAACGACTTGTTCCGGATCTAAAATATGAACTTCGTGCGCCCCGTTTTCCAAACAGTTTTCATCGGAAATATAGATGCTCCAATCGGCAGGAACTTTGACCGGCGATAAATAACGCAACGTGCATTTTTGATCTTTTGTCGTCAAAACATACTCGTCAAAATTTTGTCCGATAAAAGAAACGGGTGTTTGCGCCCAGGCAGACGCCGTTAACCAACAAAGCAAAAAGAGCCAAATATATTTTTTCAATCGATGGTCTCCTCTTCATAGACACCCCATAAATCATCTTTGATGAGGTATCCGCTGATTTTTTGGAAAGAAACTTTGCAAAAAGCGGATTCCGGGCGGCATTTTTCCAATGTAACGATAATTTGACCGTCAATGTAAGCCAACGGTCGGGAGGCGATTGTTTCTTTTTTATACAATGTATGTTGTTTGTTTTTAAGTGTCAGAGCCGTTCTTTTGCCGGACAGCATTTTTTTATGTACCCAGCCGGTTGTGTCATCGATATCCCTGATTTTTCGCCAGTGTTCAAATTCGTCAATAATTTCAACCGGCAGAGAAACACGTCGATAAACCCATTCAATCGGGAAACGTTCTCCTGGGCCGGTGCGTAAGTTGATTTCGTTGCTGCGCAGGGAGGCAAAACGCGGTAAAGGACTTTGCGCATGAACACCGTTGCAAATGCAAAGAAAACAAAGGATCAACAGAAACCTAATCATGTTTCTCCTCATCTTCGGCCGGCAAAACGGGCGGTTCAACCGGCGGAATCACCGGCGGCGCCACGGGGGCATCCTCCGGAACGATTTCTTCGTCTCGGGGCGGGATGTTCGGCATCGATACGGGTGCCGTTCTTTCTTCATCTTTTAATTCGTCTTGAATGGCGTTTGCTTCCACAATCGGGCCGATGGCTTCGGGAGGGACCGTTGTTTCTTGCGCAATTTCTTCGACTTCCGGCGGAATAAACGGCGGCGCGGCTGTTTCACCGATTGTGTCGACAGATGCGGGAAACTCTTGCGACGGGGCAGGTTCTAAAAAAGCTTCTTCCGAATGACCGTTGGGAATGTCTTGATATTCGATTTCATCAATCGAATCCAAGGCCTTGTCGGCTTCTTCCTGCATACGCTTAATTTCGGATTGTGAAAACGCTTCCATATCCGGTATCGGCGGTAACGGTTCCGTCGGTTCGGGTGCTTGTTCGACAACAGCCGTCAAAGTATCTGCCGTTTCTTCATCCGTGACCAAAACATGTGGTTCGGGTTTCGGTTTTTCCGGCTGTTTGATTTCGTCCCATAAAATCCGCAGAACCGGAGAAAAAACAAGCGTTGCAATAGGTTGTCCGCGGCGGATTAAAACACTGTTGTGTCCCATGTTTTTCAAAGTGACGGAAATCGGATGATGGTTAGACGCGTCAATGGTAACCGGCGCATTTAAGACAATAATCGGCATCGCCTCCGAAAAGTGAACCAAAGAGCGGATTTGCGCTTCTATCCCGAGCGGCAAAGCACACCGAAAACCGGTCGGCACGGTTGCAAAGTCACCCGGTGCGATTTTAATCGGGTTTGAAATGGCCGCTGCCAGCGTCATTGTTGTGCCGATGCCGTCTTTATATTTGGGCAGAGGAATATCTAAAGAATCCGGTAATCTTAAAATGGGAATTTTCGGCAGCATGCGTTTTATCCTTATTTTTTGACAGGCGTTTTAATACCCCACAACTCTTCAATTTCGTAAAAAGCCCGTGTTTGCGGATGGAAAATGTGAACGATAATATCACCCAAATCAATAATCATCCATTCGCCGGTTCCTTGTTTTCCTTCAATGCGGCATGAAATATGTTTTTCTTTCAGTTTTTCAGCCAACGTGACGGCCAAAGCATTTACTTGGCGCGTAGACGATCCGGAGGCAACAACCAAATAATCCGCTAAAGAGGTTTTGCCTTTCAAGTCAATGGAAAGAACGTCCTGTGCTTTGCCGTCGTCCAGAAATTTTAAGATGAATGCCAACAGATCTTCAACCGAAGGCCTGTTTTGAACCGAAGCTGCGCGTTTGGACGTGCTGCTTTTAGGAGATGTTGTCTTTTTTAAGGTTTGCGTTGTTGCGCGAGTCATTCGTTTTGATCCTTTTCTTGTTGAGCCGCCTGAACATAAACGTCGGCTGCCCGTAACAGTTCTTTTAATCCCGTGCCGGCGATACCGGAGATAACATATACGGCATCCGATGTGGCTTTGCGAAGTTCTTTTTTGGCATTTTCAATGTCTTCGTCCGTCAGACAGTCGCATTTATTCAACGCGATAATTTCCGGCTTTTGAGCCAACGAAGCACTGTATTTTTCAAGCTCGGAACGGATTGTCCGGTAGCTTTGTAAAATGTCCGACTCCGTCCCGTCAATCACATGAATGAAAACAGAGCACCGTTCAATGTGTTTTAAGAACTTGGTTCCAAGTCCGACGCCTTCGGAAGCGCCTTCAATCAATCCCGGAATATCAGCCATTAACATTTCTTTGCCGTCCACCATCGCGACCCCCAAATGCGGATGTAGTGTCGTAAACGGATAGTTAGCGATTTTGGGGCGTGCTTTGGTAACTGCCGTAAGCAAAGTTGACTTGCCGGCATTGGGTTTTCCGATTAATCCCACATCGGCAATTAATTTTAACCGCAGCCAAATAAACATTTCTTCGCCGGGTTCACCCGGATCAGCCCGCCGCGGCGCCTGATTCGTTGAGCTTTTAAAAGAATCGTTGCCTTTTCCGCCCGCTCCGCCTTTGGCTATCACATATTTTTGGCCGTTTTGTGTCAAATCGGCAATAACAACCCGACCGGTTTCATCCGTAATTTCAGTTCCGACAGGCACTTTTATGATCAAATCTTCTCCGCTGGCACCCGTGCAGTTGTTTCCGGCACCGGGGCGTCCGTTTTGAGCGCGAAAGTGTTGTTGATAGCGAAAATCAATTAGTGTGTTGAGGTTGGGGACGGCCTCCAAAATCACATCGCCGCCTTTGCCGCCCGTTCCGCCGTCCGGGCCGCCGAATTCAATGAATTTTTCATGCCGAAAAGAACAGGCACCGTGACCGCCGTCTCCTGCTTTAATATAAATTTTTGCCTGATCTAAAAACTTCATTTTGTCATCCTTGTACTTTCTTTTGTTAAAGTAACCGAAACACGCCCGGAAAGCAAGGGATTTTTACATGAAAAGAGGAGGCACTTCAGACCGGGGCGAAAAAGAAAAGCGTATTTAAAACCGCTCTTATATGAAAAAGAGAAGGATGTACAATCCTTCTCTTATCATAATTGTTTGCGTTAATACTAGTCAGCTTTTTTAACAACGTTGACATAGACGCGGTCTTCTTTGGAGCGAGTAAATTCAACAACACCGTCAGATGTCGCAAAAATGGTGTGATCAACACCCAGACCGACATTTTCACCCGGGCGGTATTTTGTTCCGCGTTGACGAATGATGATGTTCCCGGCAAGAACAGCTTGTCCACCGGCTTTTTTGACGCCTAAACGACGACCTTCGGAGTCGCGCCCGTTTCTTGTACTACCGCCTGCTTTTTTATGAGCCATGACTTTTCTCCTTATACCTTAAGCTTTAATGTCTGCAATTTTGACAACAGACAATTCTTGCTTGTGACCATTCTTACGACGGTAACCCTGCCGACGGCGTTTTTTGAAAACAATCACTTTTTCCCCGCGGGTTTGCTTCACGATTTCGCCTACGACCGAAGCACCTTCGACAAAGGGAGCGCCGACATTTCCGTCAACCATTAAAACTTCGTTGAAATTTACTTTTTCTCCGGCTTCTCCAGCAACGCGTTCAATAATGATGACGCTGTCTTTTGTCACTTTGTATTGCTTTCCGCCGGTCTTAATAACTGCAAACATATTAATCCTCTATCAATCCAAAAACATAAAATTAAGAACTGCACTTATACAGCAAGAACTCTTTCTTGTCAATAAAAATCTTTAAATTTTCTTCTTTGCCCCCTCTTTATGACGGCACGGGGCAAAACAAAGTCGGAAAAGGAACCGAGCGTGCGGGCAAAAACTGCCCGAAAGACGGCGTTTTTCACAAAATAACACTTTTCTTCGGCTATTAAAGCGTGTATATTGAGGACCATGACAATAAAAAAGCAGATTTATTCAGGCGTCCCCGGCGGATATGACGTGTTGGTGTTGGCGGATTTGGTTCGTCGCCATCAATCGCTTTTTCATGTGGCGGCAGCAGAGGCGCATTTGCAACAAATGAAAGAAGCGCTTGCCGTGATGGCACCTGATGTCAGCGTGTGGGATTTTCCGGCGTGGGATACGGTGCCTTATGA
>CALXTZ010000062.1 GCA_944391545.1 uncultured Alphaproteobacteria bacterium | reverse complement strand
TTTTTCGCCACCCATATTTTCGGGTGAAAAAAGCCTTGATTTTTATGTCAAAAGCCCATATACTGCCCCTATCTTGACAGATTTATTTAATGAAACAGTAAAAGACACAGGGTACTCGGCCAAGGACATCGAAGTCCTGGAAGGGTTAGAGCCCGTTCGCCGGCGCCCCGGTATGTATATCGGCGGCATCGATGAACGGGCTTACCACCATTTGGCGGCCGAAATTATCGACAACTCAATGGATGAAGCAGTCGCAGGTTATGCTTCCGTCATCACCGTTGCTTTAATGGCCGACGGCAAGATTTCCGTTTCCGACAACGGCCGCGGTATTCCGGTGGATCCGCACCCGAAATATCCGGACAAATCCGCTTTGGAAGTCATTACGACAACGTTACACTCGGGCGGGAAATTCGGCGGCAAAGCGTATGCGGTTTCGGGCGGTTTGCACGGGGTCGGCTTATCGGTTGTCAATGCGTTGTCAAGTGAAATGACGGTCGAGGTTGCACGAGATAAAAAACTGTATCGTCAAAGCTATTGTCGCGGCGTGCCGTTGGCGCCCGTTGAATGTGTCGGTGCTGTCAGCAATCGGCGCGGGACAACGGTCACTTTTATGCCGGACACCGAAATTTTCGGTGAAGTCACCCGTTTTAAACCGGCAACAATTTTTAAGGCCGTTAAAACCAAGGCTTTCTTGTTCCGCGGGGTTGAATTGCGTTTTTCCTGCGCGCCCGAACTTATTTTGGAAGGGGATACGACGCCGACGGAAGCTGTTTTAAAATATCCGAACGGTATTGAAGATTATCTATCCGTTTTGACCAAAGACACGCCGTTAATTACGCCGCGTCCTTTTGCCGGACGGTCGGAATTATCGGATAACATGGGGCATATTGAATGGGCAATTACATGGCCGGAAGAAGGCTATGATCCATTCCTTTATTCTTATTGCAATACCATTCCGACGCCGCAAGGCGGGACACATGAAACGGGCTTACGGGCCGGTTTAACCAAAAGTTTGCGCAGCTACGCCGAAATGGTCGGTTCCAGAAAAGCCGCCGACATCACGGCCGACGACATTATCGGAACGGCCGGCATTATGTTGTCTTTGTTTATCAGAGATCCTCAATTCCAGGGACAAACCAAAGAAAAATTGGCAACCCCCGAAGCGGCTCGATTGGTTGAAAACGCCATCAAAGATCCGTTTGATCATTGGTTATCGGGCGATACAAAAACGGCGAACCTGCTGCTGGATTACGTGATTGAACGCGTCGAAGAACGCAAACGGAAAAAGAAAGTTCAGGAAACGGTTCGCGCATCGGCAACAAAACGGTTACGTTTGCCGGGCAAGCTGGCGGATTGTTCTCATAAATCCACAACCGGCACCGAAATTTTTATTGTCGAAGGCGATTCGGCCGGTGGGTCTGCCAAACAGGCTCGTTCTCGTGAAACGCAGGCGATTTTGCCTATTCGCGGCAAAATTTTGAACGTCGCCAGCGCGTCTCGGGATAAAATTTTAAACAACCAGGAAATCAGCGATATTACCGAAGCTTTAGGATGCGGTACCAAATCCAAATATGACGAAAATGCGCTGCGGTATGAAAAAATCATTATCATGACCGATGCGGATGTGGACGGAGCTCATATTGCGTCTTTGCTGATGACATTGTTTTATCAGGAAATGCCGGATTTAATCAAAAACGGTCATGTGTATTTGGCTATGCCGCCGTTATATCGGTTAAAACAAGGCGATAAATCCGTTTACGCATTTGATGATGAAGAAAAAGACAGACTTTTGGAAACGGTGTTTAAAAACGCCAAAAACGTCGATATCAGCCGGTTTAAAGGGCTGGGGGAAATGTTGCCGGCTCAATTAAAAGAAACAACGATGAATCCCAAAACGCGGACTTTATTGCGCGTGGTTCTGCCGAACGCCAAAAATGAGCAGGAACAGGAAGAAGCGGCCTATACGGCTCAAATCGTCGAAGAACTGATGGGAACCAATCCCGAAATGCGTTTCAGATATATTCAAGAACACGCTAAATTTGTGGAAAATCTGGATATTTAAAAACAAGGAAGCCTCCCGCCGGGAGGCTTCTTTTATCGCTCCCGCTGTCTGTCCAACAAGACTTTTTGGTTATATTCCAACGCCAATCGCATACCGCGCAAAGCCACTTGCCGATATTTATGCATTTGCGCCAAAGCCTCTCGATCCGTCAGCCCTTCAATTTGTTCCGCAAACGTATACAAAGTCATTTTAGCCTCTTCCAGCGCCGCTTCCTGATTATAAAAAGCTTCCGTCGAGCGCGCCGGCAAACCGATTCTTTCGGCTAAATCCAAACAAGCCACGTCCATTTTCAATGATTCGATTTCATTGACTTGAGGATCGGCATGATAATGATTGTGCATAATGGCTTGGCTTAACTTTTCTTTTGTCGGCAATTTTTCCAAAAAATAAGCCTGTATCTGACACATCGCGGCATGGTAGCGCAACCGTTCCTGATCTCGTTGAGTTCGGGGAAAAGTCACGCGATCCAACGGCGGAACAAAATTCGGCTTTTGATCCGAACATCCTTTCCCCACGGTTGTCGCCATAACCAAAGCGCAAAAAATAACCAAAACTTGCGCCCAATTTCGTTTTGTGAATTGATCTTTACGTTCTTTCATTTTCTTTATCTTCAAAAAGGTCATTTATATAGCAATTCGGCGGCTTTCTGTCAATACGCGGATCCCTGAATCTCGACAAAAAAATATATTTTTTGCGTAAGCATCCGAAACTTGACAAGTGGCCGGCAATGGACTAAAAAAGAGGAAAGGAGATGAAACATGGCTCGTTCCATTACAATTACAGGCGCTTTAGGCAGCGGCAAGTCGACAATTGCTAAATTATTGGCTCAAAAGCTGGGATATACACATTATTCCACGGGAGATGCCCAACGCCAAATTGCGGCTAAATACAACATGACGACTTTGGAATTAAATCAATTGGCGGATACGGATCCGTCGATTGACCAACAAATTGATTCGGTTTTTCATCAATTGGAAGACTCCGGACAGCTTTATGCCATCGACTCCAGAATGGCTTGGTTCTTCATGCCGAAGTCATTTAAAGTTAAATTAACCGTCGAACCCAAAGCGGCGGCTTTACGGATTTTAAACGACACAACGCGCAGCGGTGAAAAGAAATATCAAACCATTGATGATGCTTTGGAAGCGACCATGAATCGCCGAACCAGCGAAATTGAACGTTTTAAACGGACATACGGCGTCGACATAGAAGACCCGAACAACTATGACATCACCATTGACACGACTGATTTGACGCCGGAACAAGTGTGCGCCGTCATTTTGAAAGAATACGCCAATCAATAACTTATCGCAAGTGTGCCAACACTTCTTTGACTTGATTAAGATCTTTACAATCAAAATCAATGCGAACCGATTTAAATTCCGTCGAAACCGGCGGCACATCCCGCACGAAGACAGCCGTCGCCTTTAAGTTCTGCGCTAATTGCATGTCCGACAATCCGTCGCCAATGACGATCAACCGATCATACGTCAGCTTTTTTAAAATCGACATCGCCATTTCTTTGGACGGTTTTTCAAAAGGCGTATCTTCTGATCCGACCATCGCCGTGAAATAAGAATCCCATCCTAAATCATGACATTCTTTTTTCAAAACATCGCCCCGTTTGTTGCTGTCAACCGTATTGATAAAACCTTGTTTTTGCGCCCATTGCAACAAAGCTTGCGCCCCTTTTATCGGTTGAACGTATCGCGCGTTTTTCAAATAGCAATTCCAATAAAAGGCAGAGGCTTCTTCCATATCCAGCCCGAACCGTTGAAACAAATATTTCCGCCCGGAATTGCCGATGATTGATAATGTTTCTTCCGGAGTCACCGCCGGTTTGCCGTAATGAGCGCTTAAATCATTCAAAGACCTGTAAATCACTTCATACGTATCGACTAACGTATTATCCCAATCCCAGATTAAAACCGTTTTCTGATCCATGTTTTTCCTTTCTTTTGATATCTTTTTCCATTTTACATATCCCGATATAAAAAACAATCCCCTCTGATAAAAAGAAGTTGACGTTTCTATTTTTACGTGTATTTATAAAGATAAGGACACTTACATCGCAAGGAAAGAGTCATATGCAAAAAGAAACCTATATTCATTTAAAAGACCTTTTTTGTTTCTTGACAGAAGCCCCCGAACCCGCTTTGATGCCGCCGACCTGTCGAAAAGAAGTCATTCCGATTTTCGCCGAGAAAAAAGCCCCGATCCCCTTAAAAATTCATTTTTCACCCCATACATCCTGTCCGAACAAATTAAACGAAGATTTATTGTTGATTTTAGGGGGTCCCGAAAACATTTTGCAAATCAAAGAAATCCCGAACTCACGGCGCATCCGCGTCACGATTAAGGATCCCGCTTTATTAAACGAAAATGCTTTAGATCAAGCGGACATTCGTTTTTATATCCGCATCGGACAACACATCATCCACATCGTGCCTTAAACAATTTTTTTGCGCGCAACCGTTAAAACCGGCAATTTTTCCAAAACAGTCGCCGGCATCGGAATTCGAATCGCTTGTCCCAAATGTCCGGAAGAAATGGTTTCAAGCGGTGCGTCATTACGGGCATCATAAAATTCCGTCATTGTCCAAGAAATCGGTTCAAACTGATCAGGTGATAAAAATTCAAGAACATCGCCCTTTTCAATTTTATGTTTGATTTCAAAAATCAAGCTGTCTTTCGTTTGGGACTGAACCAATCCGGCATAACGCCAGGAACCGGAGCTGGCGGAAATATCATAATTATGGCTTTCCGGCCCGGCATTGCCATCCAAAAAGCCCAACGTATAGCCTCGATTTTGCAATGTAGCCAATTCCGCCACATACGCATCCGGTGTCCACGTATGCGGATTGTCAAAATAATCATCAATCGCTTTCCGGTACGCCCGCGCGGCAACGGCAACATAGTATTCAGATTTATTGCGTCCTTCGATTTTAAACGAATCCAACCCCACATCCATGACTTCATTCAATCGCGGCATTAAACACAAATCCCGCGAATTCATGATATAAGTCCCGTGGGCGTCTTCTTCCAATTCCATGAATTGACCGGGGCGTTGTTCTTCTTCCAAATAAACTTTGTATTTCCATCGGCAAGAATGGGCGCAATTGCCTTTATTCGCACTCCGCCCCGTCATGAAATTCGACAACAGACACCGCCCCGAATAACTGACGCACATGGCCCCGTGCACAAAGGCTTCCAATTTAATATCGGGACACATTTTGCGAATTTCCCGCATTTCCGCCAAAGGCACTTCTCGTCCCAAAACACATAAAGCGGCGCCTTGGTTTTGCCAATACTGAACCGTCAACGCCGAACAAACATTCGCTTGAGTCGAAATATGGCGCGGCAAATCGGGACACATTTGCCCGATAAAAGCAAACACGCCCGGATCCGCCACAATGACGCCGTCGGGTTTTAACAGCTTTAACATTTGAACACATTCGGTTAAGCGCGGTATATCACTGTTGTGCGTAAACAGGTTCATTGTCAAATAAACTTTTTTACCCCGCTCGTGCGCATACAAAATGCCTTCTTTTAAATCAGCCATCGTAAACGTGCTTTTCGCTCGCAACGAAACGCTCGGCAATCCGCAATAGACCGCATCCGCGCCGTACATAAAAGCCGTTTTCAACCGATCCAGAGATCCTGCCGGCAAAAGAAGTTCCGGTTTTTTCATTTTTTGTCCTTTAATGAGCCTGTGTCCAATTTTGTCCCGTTCCGATTTCAACTTCAAGCGGAACCGTCAATGTGACGATGTTTTCCATGACCTTTTTAATCAATGCCGACGCCTGTTCAATTTCCGCTTCTGGTGTTTCAAAAATCAATTCGTCATGCACCTGTAAAATCATGGTGGTTTTCAAGCCGGCTTCTTTCAAAGTATCCGGCATTTTGTTCATCGCCATTTTAATCATATCTGCCGCACCGCCTTGAATCGGTGCATTAATCGCGGCCCGAGACGCAAACCCGCGCGTCGCGCCGTTATCAAAGCCGCTGATGAAACATTTACGGCCGAACGGCGTTAAAATATATCCGTGTTCTTTGGCAAACTGAATGGTATCATCCATGTACCGGCCGATTTCCGGATACTGCGCCATGTACGAATCAATGTACTTTTTCGCATCTGTTTTCGTTATGCCCAGTTGGCGCGCCAACCCGAATGGCGAAATACCGTAAATAATACCGAAGTTAATCGCTTTGGCGTTGCGGCGAATCATCGGATCCATATTTTCAATCGGCACCCCAAAAACCTGTGAAGCTGTCGCCGCATGAATGTCAAGCCCTTTGGCAAAAGCGTCTTTCAATCCCTTGACATTAGCCACGTCCGCAATTAATCGCAACTCAATTTGCGAATAGTCGGCAGACAACAAAACGCATCCCGGTTCCGCCACGAAAGCCGACCGGATCAAACGCCCTGCTTCCGTGCGAATGGGAATATTCTGCAAATTCGGATTATTCGAAGCCAACCGTCCTGTTGCCGTCACGGTTTGAGAAAATGTCGTATGCACGTGTCCCGATTTCGGGTCAATCATTTTTGTCAGTGCATCCGCATACGTCGTTTTTAACTTGCTGTATTGACGATAATCCAACATTTTGGCCGGCAGTTCAATTCCTTGAGCTGCCAAAGCTTCCAAAGCCTCCTGATCCGTCGACCAATACCCGGTTTTGGAATTCTTTTTACCGCCTTCCAATTTCATTTTTTCAAACAAAATCTCACCGAATTGAATGGGTGAATTAATGTTGAAATACTCACCGGCCAAATCATAAATTTCTTTTTCCAGCTGATCCATTTTTTCGGCAAACTTTAAGCTCAACTGCATCAGCGTATTCTTATCTACCAGAATGCCGCGACGCTCCATTTCCGTTAAAACCGTAATCAACGGACGATCAATATCCCGATAGACCGTTTCAACTTTCTCCGCTGCCAAACGCGGCAAAAACAGATGATACAATCGCATCGTGATGTCCGCATCTTCTGCCGAATAAGGAACTGCTTTTTCCAACGGCACATGCTTAAATAAAATCGCATGGCGACCTTTGCCGCAAACATCTTCGTAATGAACGGTTGTCATGTGCAGATAAATTTGAGCCAACTCATCCATGCTCAACCCGTGCGACGTTCCGTCCAAATCATACGCCATCACAATCGTGTCTTCCACGGGTTCCATTTTAAAATCATCGCCAAACTCGGTTTTAAAAACCTGCAAGTCAAACTTGATATTATGCCCGATTTTGACAACAGCCGGATCTTGCAACACAGGCAACAAAATTTCCCGAACATCATCCAACGTGACTTGTTGAATTGTTTCCACAACCGGCCGAGCGTCGAAATTAAATAAATCCACTTTATCCGACCCGATGCTGTTCGGCGATTCGTGGCGTAACGGAATGTAACAGGCGTGCCCTTCTTCCACACACAAAGAAATTCCAGCCATTTGGGTTTCAAACGGATTAAGCGAGTCCGTTTCCGTATCCACGGCAACCACACCGGCCTTTTTAATCATGTCAGCCCATTTTTGAAGAGCCGCTCTGTCTTGCACGGCTTCATATCGAATTTCGACGGCAGCCGACGGCAAAGAAGCCGGTTCACTGTTTTGACCGTCCATAAAACCGTTCAGGCGGCCGAGCAAACTTTTAAATCCGTTTTCTTCCAAAAAAGCCCTGACATCCTGCGCTACCGGCTTTTGAGCACAAAAATCATCAATCGGCCGCGGCAACGGCGC
>CALXTZ010000061.1 GCA_944391545.1 uncultured Alphaproteobacteria bacterium | reverse complement strand
CCCCCCGACATCTGTCAAGAAAATTCTTTTGGCTATATTGATTCCCTTTTATTTCTTTTCCATATCTCTTTTAAGGCGTGTTCTCTTAAAGGGGCGGGGTATCCTGTCAAATCATTTCCTTTTCGTTTGTGCACGCCTCACGGGAAAAGAATAAAAAACGCATTTTTCACTTGCACTTTTTATGATTTTTCCTCTAATATGCGAAAAGGAAATGGCAACATTTCTAAAAGGGGAAATTAAATGAAAACTTTATTATTAACCGTATGTTCAATTGTACTCGTCAGTTCCAGCGCCTACGCTTTGTCCAGCAAAGATTTTATGCGTGATGCGGACTATGTCCACAAAACGTTGGGAGATGCTTTGCGCGATGCTAAAGGCGTTTCCGCTGAAATTGAAAACGGCACATACACCTATGAAGTCGACTTCATCAGCGCCGAAAGCTGCATGGCGACGGAACGGGATCTGCGTCAGGAAAAATTGGCAGACAACGTCGTCATTGAATATGACTGCATGGACAGCACGCCGTCTATTGAACTGAAAAGACCACAATAAGAGGATAGAATGTCTAAATTTAATACACTTGATGATTTAAAACAAATCAATGGCAAAGTCGTTTTTGTGCGCGCCGACTTAAATGTTCCGGCCAAAGACGGCAAAGTCACTGATACCACTCGGATTGACCGTTTCGTTCCGACCATGAATGAATTGGCAGACAAAGGTGCCAAAGTCGTTGTTGCGTCTCACTTCGGACGTCCGGACGGCGAAAAGAAACCGGAATTTTCTTTGGCTTTCATTGCGCCGGAGTTGGAAAAAGCATCAGGTAAAAAAGTCACATTTATTGATGACTGCATCGGTGACAAAGTTCAAGCTGCTATCGCTGACATGAAAGACGGCGACATCATTTTGTTGGAAAACCTGCGGTTCTACCCGGGCGAAGAAAAAAATGATGATTCCTTTTGCAAAGAGCTGGCCAAAAACGTTGATATTTATGTAGATGATGCGTTTTCAACCGCTCACCGCGCGCATGCTTCGACAGCCGGCATGGCTGCGTTCGTGCCCGTCAAAGCGGCCGGTCGTTTAATGCAGGAAGAATTGGATGCATTGGACAAAGCTTTGGAAAATCCGGAACATCCGGTGGCTGCCATTGTCGGCGGATCCAAAATTTCCACAAAATTGGATTTGTTGGGCAATTTGGTTAAAAAAGTCGATTATCTGCTCATCGGCGGTGCGATGGCAAATACGTTCTTGGCCGCCAAAGGGTACAAAATGGGCGATAAAGCCATGGTAGAAACCGGGATGCTGGATACGGCCAAACAAATTTTGGCCAATGCCGGAAAGTGTGAAATTGTTCTGCCGGTGGATTTGATGTGGGTTGATGAATTCGCCGAAGGGCAACCGGCTCGGTATGCGGATGTCGATGCTTTACCGGAAAATAAAATTTATCCGGACATCGGTCCGAAATCAACTCAAGCGTTCATCGATGTGATTAAAAAATGCAAGACATTGATTTGGAACGGACCGGTCGGTGCGTTTGAAATCAAACCGTTTGACACGGCCACAAACGCCATTGCGCAAGCAGTTGCCGAACAAACCAAAGCCGGTAAACTTATTTCCGTAGCCGGCGGTGGCGATACCGTTTCTTCTTTGAAAAAAGCCGGCGTCAAAGCTGATCTGACCTATGTGTCGGCAGCCGGCGGCGCTTTCTTGGAATGGATGGAAGGAAAACAATTACCAGGCGTTAAAGTCTTAGAAAAATAGACCTTTACAACAAAAAAATCCTGCCCCTTTCAAGAGGGCAGGATTTTTTTATAAGCATCCCGTATCACACGTTCCACCAACGGCATCAATTGAACAACCGGTCCCACATTCAACACTGTTTTTTAAACACGTATAAAAGTCACCTTCTCTATAACATTTAATACCGTCTGGATGAATACAGCCGTAATACATGTGTGTAACCTGACCGAATCCATAGATGGTTCCATCAGAACCGATACATTCCGATTGTGCACAAATACCATATCGGCAATTTGTTCCGTCTTCATCACATCCGGTACCACAGGATGTTTGACCAATTTGACAGCTCCCCGCCGTACAGGATAGTTTTTTATCCGATACTGAACATTTAAACAAATTCTGCACAGAATCATAAACCAATTCTTCTCCACTGTCACAAGTATCCGGTATGCAAACACCCGCAGCACACGCTGTCCCATCCATTGAACATTTAGTTCCGCATGTTAATTCGTTGATAAAACAAGTGGTTTCTTCTGAAAAAGTAAGATTACACGACAAACCTGTCGGATAAATGCATCGATAATAGCCTCCGGATGTATTGGATGACTTAACACTGCCGGCAGGACAGTCAACCCCTTGTGTACAAGCCGGACACCCAGATGCACCATAATCTGTGCACATTTGTCCACATATAGCCCCGTCGTAGTAACAAGTAAACGTCGTTTTTGATGGATTTGAATTTATACACAGGACGTTGGTTGCTAAATTATAACATCCACCACCATAGTCATTCAATTTATAAACATATCCGCTTAATCCATCACAAATTGATGAATCACAGGTTCCTAATCGACAGTTTATTCCATCCAATTCACAAAATATCCCACACATTTTGTCATCCGACGTATAACACCGCACACCGCCACCGCCCGACAATGTGCAGTAGATACCATCTGGACGCGTGCATCGATATTGATTATTTTCAACAGAAAAAACTGTTCCAGTTGGGCATATATCTTCAAAACACATGTTCGTAGTACATGTATCAGCGAAGCTGTCCTGACAACCAATTCCGCATTGTGCATCATTTTTGTAACATCCATAAGTGGTAAATGTATTATGACCGCACACAACTCCCGTCGTTTCATCCAAACACCCATATATACCGCTTGCCCGAACTGTCGGCATTCCCTTGTTCATACATTCTTGGTCACAGACACCGTAATAACAGTTTGTTCCGTCTAAACTGCAATAATTTCCGCATCGTACGTTCGTATCATTTACATAGCAGTAATAATTATCAAATGTCGTTATTTTAGTACACAAAACGGTTGTGTTTTCAAAGGCATTTTCCTTTTTACATCCATAGTATTGGATAGCGCTTTGATAATCAAATGTTGTTCCCGACGGACAAACGTTATTACAAAGACCATAATAGCAGGTTAATCCGTCTTGACTGCAATTTGAACCACATCGTTTGCCATCAATCGTACATGTCCAGTTTCCAGCCCCGACAGTTCCACCATAACAATTAAAAGAGCGACAACGGCCATTTAAAAACATCATATCAGGAGGACAAACACAAACATCGTCTTTCGGTACTCGATTAAATCCCAAAGACGTATCACATTCACACTCACATGTTTGTTCATTTCTGGAAATAAAATCCCCTACACAAGCTTCATAACATCCGTATTGACATACCTCCATTCCTGAATCGCATACACATGTCCCTTCTTCTTCATGTTGATTCGGCGGGCAAACACAAGTCTCGTTTTGGCAAATTTCATCAGATCGGCAAAGCATTCCGTTACACAAGTGTCGCCCTGTCGCATTAAAGTAAAAATTCATACTGTTTTCTAAATCGCATGACATTGTTTTTTCTAAATCTTCCCAGCCGGAATTATTAACGCCGATAACCGTATCTGATGGATTGGGACCCTTCAAAATCAACGTGCATACTTTTTCGGGAACGGATTCGATGTGAACGGAAAAAATATCCTCTGTCTCTTTTATGCTGTCAATGAAATAGCCCATGCTCGTCTTTTGAATCTGCTCTGTTTCCGGTGTTTTTAAAACAGAACCGATATCTGTTTTTTCAAAAATCTCTCCCGTTAAAATCAATGTTGCATAGGAAAGAACATCGTAAATTGTTGCATTTGCCCGATGCTTGTTCATGGCATACGTCAATCCCGCAACAGCCACTATTGATAAAACGCCGACAATTGCCAGAACAACCAACATTTCTAGCATACTACGACCCGTTTGGTTTGTCTTGAAATGCATTTTTCCTCCTATTAAACTACGTTAATAGGAGTATACAATACCCCCCCCCCCCACTGTCAAGCAAAAAGTAAAAAAAATCTATCTTGGATGACACCCACAATAATTTTGAGCGTACAAATCAAGTTCTTTAACCAAAGCTTGGCGAAGAACCTCTAAACCATTTTTGCGCCAATTAATCGGCAAATACGGTATGCCGCAGGCATCAGAAGCTTTTTGTCCCGCACGGTTCACCTGATCAAAATCTTTATACCGAGACACACCTAAAACAGACGTCACCGCATCAAAGCCATGTTCTTTTGCGTATTGACACGCACGGTGCAATCGTAAATAAAAACACACGTCACACCTTGCCCCGCGTTCGGGTTCATTTTCCAATCCCTGAATCGCATCACACCACCGATCCGGATCATATTCCAATTCGATAAACGGTACGTCGTATCGTTCACAAACACGTTTATTCTCATCTCTGCGTTTTTCATATTCTTCAACCGGTCGGATATTCGGGTTGTAAAACAAAACAGCAAAAGATCGACCGGTTTGTGCCAAATGCCGAATGACCGCACAGGAACACGGCGCACAGCAGGAAACCAGGAGCAACCTGTCTTCAGACATTACTCACCCCGTTCTCGCCCTTGATTAAACAGCCAAATGCGAATGTTTCGATTTTCCATCTCCAGCTTCGGCAGCGAAATCGTGTGACTTCTTTCGCCGATGCAGAAAATATCCAGCTCGTTCGCCAAAGCCGTTTTCTCTTCCAATTTTAAATGCGGATTATACAAAATCACCATATCTGTCAACGCCATTAAATGCAGCATGCGATCGGATATTTCTTTTGGACTTAACGTTTCTTTTTTCGGATCAAAATGCCGATCAACAACTTTTAACAGTTTATGACAATTGCGCCGAATGTCAAAGCTTCTTTTATTCTCACGTTCCAACAAAAGCTCTTCAAATTCGGACAAATTCTCTTTTTTCAAAAACATCGGCAAATCATCGACAACATTCGCCATGCAGGCATGCGCATCTTCTTTTGCTTCCCTGTAGACTGTTTCCGGCACGGCATCCAATGTTTTCAAAAAGTCCTGTTGCAACAGCTGCCGCCGATTGTCCAAATCCGGCCCCCATTCTTGTTTCAATAAAAGATAACAGACACAGGAAAGGCGCCATATTTGTTCTTCATTCGAAACCGAGGCCGGCTGATCGTCTTCCGATCGCGGCGCAGACAACGCGTCCTCACACATTTGGAAGCAATTCTTGTCCGTTAACAAATGATGCTCGGCCGCCGTTTCATGTTCAGCCTGAATCTTTTTTAATTCCAAAGGCAGCGCAAAGCATTCCAAAATATCACCGCCCAACATCACATCAAAACGAGACAAACAATCATGACGTTCCAAATCCTGAATCCGTTCGACCAATTCAATGCGTTCATCCATGTCTTCAAAGGAATAAAACACTTCGGGCAGGTATCTGTCATATTTCGAGTAATCGGGATCCAACAACTTCAACTCCAAATCGCTGATGAAGCCCAGCTCCTGAAAAAGGACGACATCAACACCGTACATAAAAACATGATTAAAACACCGATCGTCTTGAGGAATTTTTTGGGTCATCCGCTGCTCCTTATTCTTTTTCATAATTATCATAAATGTGACGAATCATTTCTTCGCTTGACAAACTGTTCCAATAAAGGACTTCCTCCGTGTGCCGCAAAATCTCCGGATAGCGATTAAACAAAGTCGCCCGCGTTTTTTCGGGCAAACTCGGATTATAAAAAATCGCCCGCTCCGTCAATTTCGTCAGCAATAAAACTTTCGGCCGCATTTCCCGCAACGTTAAAGGAGACGCCAGCGTTTGGAAACTGTGATCATATGCTTTGACAAGCTTATCCGCGACCACCGCCTTTTGCGGCTCCATCATGCGCGTTAAACGCAACAAATCCGCATAATCTTTGAAAAAATAAAACTCCGGAACTTTTTCCATCAAAGATTGGAAAGACAACCGCATTCTGTAATAAAAACGAGCGGCATTTTCATTCAACGGAGCCGTTTTATAATCATGAGACGCCCGAATCTTTTGAATGGAATCCGTGATGATACTGGTACATATATCAATATGATCCTGAACATTCGTCGTATGACTTAATCTTCCGAACAAATCCGCGGGCGGATCAATGACTTTCAACTGAAGCGGATTTACTTGCATTTGTTTCAAACGCATCGGAAAAACCATCGTGTTTAAAAGAGCAAAATCCGTTTGAGGATCAAACAGTTTCAATTGTCTGACGGACGTACGAATTACGGGATTTTTCATTAATTGAACATGCTTGCATAATACTTTGAACGCATCGTCGGACAAATTCATAAAGCGGATCGATGCCTTTTCAACCCCGAACAAACGAGCCATATCCTGCAACAATTCCTGAAACTCTCCGGGACGAATAATCCTGAAATCGCGCAAGACGTGAATGTCAAATGTCTTTCCGTTAAAATATTTAAAAAAATTGATGTTATCGGTCATTCACCAAACAAGTCCTCATCCATTCCTCTTTGAGGAGATAATTTAAACCCGATTCATCATTTTGTCAAGATTTTTCCACGCATCGTTAAAAATAAAAAAGCACTCTGATACGAGTGCTTTTTTCATTAAGCGAGCTCTCTTTGAAAAGAGCGAACGGCCAAAACCGGGGGTTGAACATATCGCTGCAAACCCGTGGTTTGGACAATCGGACGCGCCGCGTACGGTTTTAATAATCTGTCCGATAAATGTTGCAGATACGAAACGCTTTTAAACCGATCCGCCTGATCAATATATCCGATTTGCGTGAAACGATTAAAAATCTTTTGCGATTGAATAACCAATTTTCTGAAATCATTTAAATGCGCTTCTTTTTGTTCTTTCGTGGTTGCACCGACAACCGATACAGCCGTTTCGTCTTCGGCAACTTCGATCATATAATCGATTAATCCTTTGATGTATTGACCTTGGATGGCAGCATTTTTAGTCGCATTTAAGGCCATATCCGTTGCCCACATCATATGAGCCACCTGAACGCCCGTAAAATTCGTGTATCGGCTGTAATCGACAGGAACACCTTTTTCCACGCACGACATTTCATACGTACCGACACTGACTTCTTTTTTCTCTCTGGAAATATCCGGGTGAATACGAGCCGTAATAGTTCGGCTGATTCCCTGGTTGACGAAAGTCTTCCAGTTTCCCAACTTATCCGCATCCCGAATCACAAACGAAATCAGTGTACACGCCTTTTTCTGTTCATCCGTCAAGCCCGTAAAAAGAGGATCTTTTTCTTGTTCGGTTAACATCTTATCATTGGTCGGATAACCGTGATTTAAAATAGCAACCGCCGTCATCGGATCATCCATGTATCGAGGCAACATTTCCCGGCTTTGAACAACATGATTTAACCGAGTGGGATTTCCTTTATCATCGAATTCGGCCACGCGGCCCAAATCATGAAGCAATAATGAATTAACGAGGCAATCCTGATTTTTTTGAATCAACGTAAAAGCTTCTTTATTTGTCGCCGTTCCCCATCTTTGTTCAACAAGCGCCGGTTCATCCGGATGTTCCAGAGCCTGTTTCTCCAGATTTTTCAAAATATTCATTCCTTCAAAATAAACATACATGGAATGCTGCGCTTTCATTTGGAAAAAACGCATCACGTCTTCGTATTTCTTTTTTTCATCAGGCGCATGCGAAAAAGCCGCCGCTTCACGCATTTTTTGAATATGACCGTTATATTCGGCACGCAGTGCATTCATCGCTTGTTGATATTTTTCCAACATCATATTTTCTCCTGTTAATTAAGCATAATTAGATTTTACCCCCCCCCCCCACCTTTTTGTCAAGATTTTTTAAAAAGAATCTGCTTTTTTATCGGACAGCGGCATCCTATATAA
>CALXTZ010000060.1 GCA_944391545.1 uncultured Alphaproteobacteria bacterium | reverse complement strand
AACAAACAACCCGAAAGCCGTCACGGAAGAAATACGGGCCGTAAATTTTTCCCCGACGCGATCCGCCAAATAAGAAGCCACATATCGGTCAAGCGCGTCTTGTTCCGCCGCCGCCGATTGACGCTCGGTTGCGGAAATATGTTCCGCGATTTTAGAAAAAGCCGACGTTTCTTCATCCGCCAAAGCCCCTTCCCCCAATTTCAATCCTTTAATCAACGCCCGATGAATCAAGACATCCGCATATCGCCGAATGGGAGACGTAAAATGCGCATACTTATCCAACGCCAATCCGAAATGGCCGATGTTTTCGGGGCTGTATTCCGCCTGCGATTGACTGCGTAAAACCATTTCATGAATACCGGGCGCTTTTGAAGAAGAATCGGCCTCTTTTAAAATCCGGTTAAAATCATCCGGCGCCGGATGATCTTTTATATGCTGTGTTAATCCTTGCGCCGACAAATAAGCATTTAAATCTTCCATTTTTTCAGGTGACGGCCGATCATGCACCCGATACATCGTCGGTAATTTTAAATCTTCCAGCGTTTGAGCCGCCGCAACATTTGCCAAAATCATCAACTCTTCAATCATCTTGTGACTGGCGAACCGTTCTCTTTCCCGAATAGCCGTTACTTGTCCTTTGTCATTTAAAACAACCTGCAACTCCGGCACGTCTAATTCCAACACGCCGCGCCGACGACGGGCTTTTAACAACGTCTCATAAGCCCCCTTTAATCCGTCCATCTGACTTTCAAGACCGATTATTCGATTTTCACGATTAAAATCAGCTTCAACCTGATCATAAGTCAACCGCGCTTTCGATCGAATCATCGCACGCAAAAAACGATGCTTTAATTGATGCCCTTCCTTATCAATCCAAATTTCAGCAACCATCGCCGGGCGGTCTTCCCCCGGATTTAAAGAACACAGCCCGTTGGAAAGTGCTTCCGGCAACATCGGCAAAACCCGATCCGGGAAATACGTGGAGTTACCTCGTTCAAAAGCGTCACTGTCCAATGCTGTTCCAAACCGAACGAAATATGCCACATCCGCAATGGCAACATAAATATGCCAACCGCCTTTGTTTTTCGGATCAACATCCGATTCAGCAAAAACAGCATCATCGAAATCCCGCGCATCCGCCCCGTCCACCGTCACGAAAGGCACATCCCTTAAATCCGTACGACGCCCCAACTCCGGCAACTTGGCTGCTTTGGCCTGCTTTAAGCCCTGAACGGAAAAAGCAATCGGTAAGTGGTGGGCAAAAATCGAAATTAAACTGGCGGCGTGCGGATCGGTTGACTTGCCGATTTGACGAATAAAATGCGCCACCGGCCGCCGTTTGCGAAGCTCCGGAATTTCAACAATCACCAAGTCATTCGGCTTTAAGGGCGGAAAAGATGAGTCCAATTCAAAAGCTTCTTTAAACCGACGGTCAACCGAAACGATTTTTCCGTCAAAAAACACGCCGACCATTTGGTTGGGAGCTCCTGTGACACGCCGCAAAGCTTCCCCCTCGTATAAATGCGCATGTATGGGTTTAACGCGCGCAATAATGACATCCCCGATACCGGGCGGGGGTTTTAATTTGCCTTTGGAACTGATTAAAATCTGCGGCATCGGGCCTGCTTCTTCCCATGCAACCGGACGACCGACCAATTCGCCATCGCTATCCATGCCCGTAATTTCAACGGAAACTCTTTCCGGCAAATGCCCTTTGGTCGTAAAAGATCGTCCTTGTCGGACAATCAATCCCTGATGTTCGATTTCACTTAACAAATGTTTCAGGTAAGCGCGGTCATCACCTTTAATTTTAAAATGACGTGCGATGTCCCTTTTGTTCACCTCACCGGACTGTTTATTCAAAAAGTCCGTTAATTCCTGCATCGTCGGCAATCGTGTTTCTTTTTTCATACCTATCTCCTTATAACAAGATAGCGTTTCTTTGCCTGAAAAAACAAGTCCTAAAATAAAAGGCCCCGTTATCGGAGCCTTTTGGATCAATTATTTTCCGGTTTCATATAAATTGAAAACGTTTGTTCAATCAACGGCATGTTGACGGACACACCCGCTTTGTTGGAATAATACACAAGCGTTTCTTCAATCAACCCGCTGGTAATGGCATTGTTTAAATCCTGCGTCACCGTTTTCAACCCGATTTCATCTTGTGCGGCATCCGGCATACGAACGCCCGTCACTTCGGCCAACACAAAGCCTTCATTCAACGGCATCAAAACCGGATGATTCGTTTCGGCACGGAATAAATCATCTCCGATTTGAGGCGGCAGACTTTGTAAATCGCCGCGTTTGATGTCTTTTAATTCTTGCACTTTCAATCCGCTGAATAAAGCAACCGTTTTCAGTGAGTCGCCTTTTTGAGCGCGGGCAAACAAATCATCCGCATAGCTTTGAACTTGTTTTTCCTGCTTATCTTTAACCCATTCGGCCGTTAAAACATCCTGAACCGTTTCAAAAGATTTTAACGTTCTGGGTTCGATTTGATCCACGCGAACAGCTAAATACCCGTCGCCTTCATCAATCAAAGCACTGACTTCATTTTGAGGCAACATAAACGCGGATTGCACCGCCGCCGGGTTATTAAGCGCGCTGTTCTTCCCGGATTTATCCATTCCGGATGCATCTGTCACAATACCGGTTTCAACCGGCAACTGCAAAGCGGCCGCCGCCGTTTCCAACGTTTCTCCCGCCCCGATGCGCGTATCAAATTCTTTGCTTTTTTGATACATCAAATCATATGTTTTTTCGGCTTTTGCCTTTTGAATTAATTCTTCTTTCACATCGGCCAATTGAACCGTTTTAGCCGGCTCGATATCTTTAATCCACAAAATATGGTATCCGACAGGACTTTCAACAGGCCCCGTCACCTCACCTTTTTGCGCTTCAAACATCGGAACGGACAGTTCTGCCAAAACGCTGTCCTTTGTCAGCCATCCCAAATCCGTTTCTTCAGGGCTTTGGCCGGCTTTGAGAGCGACCGCATCAAAATTCGCGGCCGTCAATCCCCTCATCAATTCTGCCGCTTGGGCTTCGTCAGAAACCAAAATCTGTGCTACCTGACGCCGTTCGGGCGTGGATAAAGCGTCTTTGCTTTCATCAAAAAGCACCTGAACTTCCTCATCTGACACAAGAATGCTGTCAGCAACGGTTTGCGGTGTTATCCGCACAACGGACACCGTCCGATATTCCGGCGCATATAAATCATCCTGCATCGCATCGTAATAATCGCGCAAATCTTCTTCGGTCGGTTTTTCATTAATCTTAACCGATTCCGGACCGATCAACAAAACAGACATGTCCCGCGCTTCGTTTTCATACGCGTACATTTTATCCCGCAACAAAGACGGCACGGCAACAACCGACTGAATGGCATCAAACACATGCTTTTGTGCCAATTCCTGTCGCAAATTCGCCGTAAATCCGGCTTCGCTTAAATTCAACTGCCGCAAATAAGCATCAAACAACGCGCGGTCAAATTGCCCCATCATCGTTTGGAAAGCATCATTGTTCACGATATAATTACGGACGGAGTCATTAGAGGCAATTGTTTCCAAGTCCTCGGTCATAACCCGTTTCAACCGATCCGATACTTGTTTTTGAACCGTGCTGTTTAACAATCCCATTTGAATTGCTTCGGCCGGAGACAAATACCGTCCCGGCATCATAGCCCGCGCACGGGTTAATTCCTGATTGAACGCGTTTTGCAAATCCTGCGTGCGTACCGCATCGGAACCGACTTTAAGGACGACATCCTGTTTTCCCCACATGCTGGTCATGCTGCCCAATCCGAAGACGGACATCATGCTGATTGCCAAAAGACCCAGCAAAATTTTAGCCGGCCAGCTTTCGCTTAATTTGCGGAAAAATATAATCATGTTATTCACCCTTTTGTTAATCGTTTCTATGTGTTCAACAGCATATCAGATTTCTGTTTTTTATCAACAGAAATTATAATTCTTTTTTCAAAACAAGCGCATCTTCCCGGCCGTTTTCGGTTTCATAATAAGCAACCCGCCGGTTCATTTGCGTAAAACCGTTTCGCGTATATAAGCCGATCGCCGGCAGATTAGACGCACGCACATCCAAAAAGAAACGGCTGACGTGCCTTTCTTTCAAATACGCTTCCATTTTTTGTAACAAAGCCGTTGCAATGCCTTGCCGTCGGCAATCCGGATGCACACACAGCGTTAAAATTTCGGCTTCATCCGCAACAACCGTGCATAGAATAAATCCGGCTTCATTGATAAAACCGACCGTTGTCGGCAAATCCAGAAAGGTCCGAAAAGACTCTTCGGACCATGCCGTTTCAAACGAGACGGCATGCAATGCCGCCATCAAAGGGGCATGCGCTTTTGTTGTTAAATCAAAGCGTAACATCGGCTTCTCGTAAATAAAGCGGATTCGCCGGCATCGGGTTATCCAACCGCGAAAGCGCTACTTTGCCGACAGAAACGGCAACCGGCGAGATCTTTTGAATAATCGGGCAACCGATTTCTTCGGATAATTTCAAAGCACCGGAACCGACGGCCGAAAAAGGCAGCTTTTGCCGCAACTGTTCCGCCGACAAAACGGCCGGGGCGGCACTTGCTTTTGCATTTTCATCAAAGAACTGAACATAAAAGTCATCTCGTTTTGTATCTAAAACCACGGCAACCGGTTTATGAATGCCGAAAACAACACTTTCGAAGCACGTCACGCCGTAAACAGGGAGTTTCAACGCCAGTCCGAACGCCCGGGCGGCCGCCAGTCCGACGCGGACTCCGGTAAATGATCCCGGTCCGACGCTGACGGCAATGCCGTCGATTTCTTTAAGCGTCAGATGTGCATTTTCCATTAACCGCGCAATGATCGGCATCAAGCTTTCCGCATGGCCCCGTTCCATGTCTTCCTGTATGAAACCCCAAACCCGGTCTTCATCCAACAAAGCAACCGACACACAATTCGCCGACGTATCCAGTGCAAGTAAAAGCATATTATTCTCCTTTGCTTTCCTTACATATCACTTTTAACGCGCAGGTGCAATTATTTTTACGCGGAAGCCAGAATCGTTAAAAAGAATAAGCTGATAATCAAAACAAGCCCGGCACGGACGGACACCAGATCCTTTTCTTTAAAGTAATGATTAAATAAAATAATCCACAAAGGAGACGTCAGCGACAAAGCATTAACATAGCCTGTGTTGGGCGTATAGGCCAAAGAAATGCTTTTGGCAATAATCAAAGCGATGCTGAACAAGATGAGCATAAAACTTGCCTGTACCACTTTGGGTGCAAAGACTTCTTTAAGCACGCGATTTTTGGTCATCCGGCCTTGAGAAGCGTAAATATACAGATTGTAAAGCCCGCTGATAAACATGGAATAAACCAAATAATATCCGATGCCGGTTTCCAATTGATGCCGCAACATAATTTCTTTATTAACCGTACTCACTAATGACCCAACGACAACGGCCGGCATCCTGAATGTAATCAATTGCTTTGAAAACGGATCTTTCGTAATGAACAGATAACTGATAATCGTCCCGGACAAAGCTGCAATAATTCCAAGCAAAATCCAAGGTCTTTGCCACAAGACCAAAAAATCCGCCGGGTGTAAAATCCACCACAAAATGGTTGAAATGACGATGGAAAAGACAAGTGTCCGAGACGTTCCTCCCGCCCCGAACCGCGCCGAGGCCATAAAAACACGCGAGTCAAAATAACCGATAAACAAACCTTGAACCGTCAACAAAATAAAATAAATCGGATCGAAATAAAACGGCTCCACGAAAATAATGGGAAATGTGACCAGCATGATTCCGAAACCGCGCCACATACCCAAAATATAACCGTTTAGTTTATATTTTTGGTTAATGTAGGTATAAAAACTCATAAATAGGCCGTAAAACAAGCCCGTAATGACCCATGTCATTTTTCTTCCCCCTTTCAATAAATAGGGGAGCCGCTTTCAAAAATCAACTCAAGAGATACCGAACGGACAAAATCACTATCAAATGCAGCGGAAAGTACACATAAAACAGCCACCAGGATTTAATCAGACGGGGATATCGGGCAGACATGTCAACCTGCAACAAGAAAACCGTCGTAATTAAACTGACCAATCCGTACCCGATCTGTGCATCCCAATTAATCAAAAAGCCGAAAACCAGCAACGGAAAAATCCATACTCGGGCAGATTGACAAAAATAAGCATAAAAACACAACAGATAAAAATACCCCATGACAGAGTATGAAGCGAACACCGATAAGAATCCCATGAACATCAAAATAATTCCGGCAAAGATGACGCCGATAATTTTATTCATATTTTCCTTTCGGATTTGATCCCACCCCCACAAAGTCAAAACGGGAAATAAAAACGTAAAAAAGATGTTCAATCGATGATCCGGTTGTAAAGGAAACAAAACAACAGTGGTTAAAATCCCGAAAAACAACAACCGGTTGACGTATTTTTCATAAATTTGTTTTTGACATAAATGATACATGAGCAAAAACGCAAAAATCGGAAAAGCCGTTCGACCGATAAACATCCGTTGATAAACGGCACCGGGCACGGGCAAATACTGGGCGACATGATCAATTGTCATGGCAACCAACGCATAAATTTTCAACCAATCTTGATTGATTTGAATTTTTTTCATCTGAAATCCTTTTTTAAAAGCCTACAGGAAACTTAAAAAAAAGTATAGCGTTTTTATAAAATACTGGTAAAATAGACACACCATAAAAAGCGGGAGATTTTCATGCATGTACTTGTTATCGGCGGCGCCGGTTATATCGGCAGCCATGTTGTCAAAGCTCTGTTAGATCAAAAAGCAACCGTCACCGTGTTCGACAATTTGTCAACCGGGCAAGAGATTAATTTGTTTCCGGAAGCCTCTTTTATCAAAGGCGACATTCTGGATAAAGAAGCACTCTTGCAAGCCCTGCGGAAAAACGTCGATGCCGTGATTTTGCTGGCGGGGAAAAAGGCGGTCGGAGAATCAATGGACAATCCGGCGCTTTATGCCCAAAACAATATCTCCGGCATGTTAAACGTATTAAACGCTATGTTGGAAACACACGTAAACAACCTTGTCTTTTCTTCATCGGCAGCTGTTTACGGAACGCCGCAGTACTTGCCGATTGATGAAAAGCATCCGCTGGATCCGATGAGTTTTTACGGCTTTACCAAGCTTGAAACCGAACGGTTTTTAAAATGGTATCATACCTTAAAAGGATTAAATTTCATGGCGCTTCGGTATTTTAATGCCGTCGGATATGATGAAACGGGAGCCGTTAAGGGACTGGAACAAAATCCGCAAAATTTGCTGCCGATTATTATGGAAGTTGCTTGCGGGAAACGGGAAAGCCTGAATATTTTCGGAAACGATTATGACACGCCTGACGGAACTTGCATTCGCGACTATATTCACGTGACGGATCTGGCCGATGCGCACGTCAAAGCCATTCAACATCTGATGGACGGCAAAGAAAGCCTTTCCCTCAATTTGGGAACGGAAAAAGGATTAAGCGTTCTTGAAATGGTTAAAGAAACGCAAAAAGTTATTCAAAAACCGATTGCTTATCAATTTGCTCCTCGCCGTGCGGGGGACCCTGCCGTTGTCACGGCATCTGCGGCACAAGCAAAAGCCGTCTTGGGCTGGTCTGCGACACACAGCTCTCTTGACAATATTATCGCCAGCACATGGGCCGTTTACCGAAAAACCGTTTAATTTTTAAACGGTTTATGTACCGCACTCATTCGTGAAACCATAACCCGGTTTAAAACACGGCACATCATCACAGCTTTGAGTCGTTCCGCAACGTTTGTCTTTATTTACAAAATAAGCGATACATGCATCAACGTCAGGTGTTACGTGTGCATATCCATAAAGAACCGATGTGTTGGATGAGTTATCATCACAATCACTATCCGAAAAATAGAGTCTGACTTCTTCTGATGGGTCGAAAATCGCACCTACGGGTGCTTTTGACTTGGCATTATTCGTAACAGTCGTCGCATTTGTCGTGTCTGCCGTAGATAATCCTGAATACGCCTTTGAAATAACTTTTCCTTCACTTGTTAAAACACGAACACTTAAAGAGGCTGCTTTCCGCCCTTTCCCATGTATTTGCCAATATCCGCTTTTATAGTAAAATAAATAAGCTCCGTCCAAAGAACCGACAGAAACATAACCGGTGCAAGCGCCCCCGTTGTTTCTCTTTGCATAAAGCCGAGCTGTTGACATCTCATCATCTGTTTGAATTTGGCACTTCACACATGTTCCCCCAAACAAAAACCAGCCGTTTACTTCATCACATTGGCAAGTCTCGGGATCAATGCCTTCTGGAGGTGACAAACACTCACATTCTCCTGTTTGAATATTATATCTTTTAAAATCCGGGCAGGCCGGAACACAATCGCAAGAAATGGGATCACGCATCAATCCGTCACCGCACGCCGTGTAACACCCACCCCGGCATTCCGTGTAATCAGAGGCGCATTGGCACCTTCCGGACACACAGACTTCTTTGGGCCCGCACAGGTTGTCATTGTCTTGACACGTTCCGCTTTCACAGCTT
>CALXTZ010000059.1 GCA_944391545.1 uncultured Alphaproteobacteria bacterium | reverse complement strand
ACAAACAGGTTGTGGCGGCCTACCAGGCGAAAGGATTTCATTTTGTGGACGATGTGTCAGATATTCCAAATGGCGCGTGTGTTGTCATATCGGCGCACGGAGCCGGGCAGGATATTTATGCGGCGTTGGCGGATAAAGGATGCCAGGTCGTGGATGCAACCTGTCCGTTTGTCAAGAAAGTCCATGTGGCGGCCAAACGGTTGGAAGCAGCCGGTGCTGCCGTTTTAATCATCGGTAAAAAAGGCCACGCGGAAGTGGTCGGCATCGAAGGTCAGGTTCAAAAAAGCTTTGTTGTTTCTTCACCGAATGATGTGGCACAGTTGCCGGATTTTGACAAAGTCGGCTGTGTGATGCAAACGACGTTGTCGGCGACGAAAGTCGATGCGGTTTTAACGGCGCTTTTGAAACGCTATCCGACCTTGATTGTTCCGCCGAAACACACCATGTGTCGAGCGACGACGATGCGCCAGGAAGCCGTTCGTGCCGCCGCTTCAACGTGTGATATGATTTTGGTTGTCGGCGATACGCATTCCAGCAATTCGCGTGAACTGGTCGATGTTGCCGGGGCCGCCGGATGTCCGGCTTATTTAATTGAAACGCCGGCCGATACGGATGCTTTGATTTTATCGGGCACCATTGGATTAACGGCGTCCGCTTCGGCGCCGGAATCAATTGTTCAGGCCGTTTATCAAAAACTGATGCGTTAATTCGGCCGCGTCATTCGGGCTAATCCAACCGCGTCATCGCCAAGAATTTATCTTGCCGCTGTTTTTTGATAATTTCGGGCGGCATGTTGTCAAAAGTCGTCAAATACCGGTCAATGGCTTTGCCGACGGCTTCAATGGTTTCGGCCGGATGCCGATGTGCCCCGCCCAACGGTTCTTCGATGATTTCGTCAATAACTTTAAATTTAAACAAATCCGCCGCCGTTAAATGCAATGTTTCGGCCGCCGTAGAAGCTTTTTTGGCGTCCTTCCATAAAATGGACGCACATCCTTCGGGTGAAATCACGGAATAAATCGAATTATCCAACATCAACACGGTATTGCCGGTTGCAATAGCAATCGCCCCGCCGGAGCCGCCTTCGCCGATGATGGTGGCAATGATCGGAACCGTTAATCCGAACGAAGCATCCATCGCGCTGGCAATGGCTTCGGCCTGACCGCGTTCTTCACCTTCCATGCCCGGAAAAGCCCCCGCCGTGTCAACAAAAGTCAAAACCGGAATTTTAAAGTGATCGGCCAGTTTCATTAACCGGATGGCTTTGCGATAGCCTTCGGGTTTGGCCATGCCGAAGTTATGTTCCAACCGGCTTTGCGTATCTTTGCCGCGTTCATGCCCGATGACCATGACGGTTCGACCGTTAAATCGGCCGATGCCGCCGATAATCGCTTTGTCGTCCGCAAAGGTTCTGTCGCCGGCGAGCGGGACAAAATCCTGAATCAAAGCGTTAATATAATCGCTGGTTTGCGGGCGAGCTTCGTGGCGGGCGACTTGCGCTTTTTGCCACGGCGTCAATTTTTTGTAAGTGCTTTCCATTTGCTTTTGAAGCTTGTCTTCCAAGCGCTTGACTTCGTCGGCAATGTTCAATTCCGACGAGTCCGTCAAATGGCGCAAAGCGTCGATTTTTTCTTCGACTTCCACAATATTTTTTTCAAAATCCAAAGCTTTCATCGTACATCCTTCATATTTTAATGGTTTTTCCATAAAATACACGCTATTATAAAAAAAGTCCAGCAGTTTACGTGAAACATTTGTGAAAAGGAAAGCATAATGGTTCAATTTTTATTGATTTTGGCAGCCGCATTCATTTTGTTGTTTTATATCGCGTCTTATTTGCATTAAGGAGAAAAGAATGCTCGGGTTTGTGGCTTTTTTAAGTTTTGCGGTCAGCACGGCCGTTGTCTGGTTGGCTGTGTTGGTTCAGTATATCGTGCGCATGGGCGGCTTGGGGGAGATTTTAAAAGGCGGCCTTGTCAATGTCCTGATTTTCTTGATTGCTTTGTTTTTACCGATGATGATGATCGCATCGGCGCTGGCGTTTATTTACATTGCTGTGGAGATGAAGAAAAATCAGCTGATTTTCAAAGATTGGCTGGCCTCGATTCAAAAAGACTTTGTTTCGCACGAACAATCCATTCATGCGCTGATCGGTCGACAGTTGCAATCGGAATTGGAAGAACGCGATACGCAGACGTATCCTCTGCCGTTTGAAGAAAAAACTGTCATGACGATTTCCAAAGACGAACCGATTGCCAAATACAAAGACATCGAACTGCCCGATGATATTGATTTGCATTTTAAAGGGTAGGGCATGAAAGCGGCGCTTATCGGATTTCTTTTGGTGTGTCAAACGGCTGTGGCAATCGAACCGGTTCACGGGTTGGCTATGCACGGAGATGTCAAGTACGACACCGGTTTTACGCACTTTGATTATGTGAATCCGGATGCGCCCAAAGGCGGTGTTTTAAAACAAGCGTCGTTTGGCGGATTTGATACGTTTAATCCGTTTTCCGTCAAAGGAACGCCGGCGCCCGGCACGGGATATTTGTTTGATACGTTGATGGTTGAAAGCTTGGATGAACCGTTTTCGCAATATGGGTTATTGGCGCAATCGGTTGAATTGCCCGAAGACCGCAGTTGGGTGGCTTTTAACCTGAATCCGTCGGCGCGGTTTCATGACGGATCGCCGGTAACGGCGCAAGATGTGGTGTTTTCGTTTGAAACGTTGAAAGAAAAAGGTATTCCGCAGTATCGGTATTATTTTGGGGATGTTGAAACGGTCACGGCAGACGGTTCGGATCGCGTCGTTTTTACTTTTAAATCCGGCGACAACCGGGAATTGCCGTTGATTTTGGGGCAAATGCCGGTGTTGAGCCGAAAAGATTGGGCCGGCAAGGATTTTACGGCAACGACATTGGTGCCGCCGATCGGGTCGGGGCCGTATCAAGTGGTTGATTTTGAAGCAAACCGATACGTGGTTTATCGACGCAATCCCGATTATTGGGCCAAAGATTTGCCGGTCAACAAAGGGCAATATAATTTTGATGAGATTCGGTTTGACGTTTACCGAGACACGACGGTGGCGGTCGAAGCATTTAAAGCGGGCGCTTATGATCTTCGGGTGGAAAACGAAGCGAAAAAATGGGCAACGGCTTATCGGGATATGCCGGCCTTAAAAGACGGCCGTGTTGTTCAAAAAGATTTTAAACACGGGTTGCCGAGCGGTATGCAGGGATTTGTTTTCAATACACGGCGGCCTGTTTTTGCCGACAAGCGTGTGCGGCAGGCTTTGGCGTTGGCGTTTGATTTTAAGTGGTCGAACGACAATTTGTTTTACGGCGCTTATAAACGAACGACCAGTTATTTTGATAATTCGGAGCTGGCTTCATCGGGTCTGCCGACCGGGGCAGAAAAGGCGTTGTTAGAGTCTTACGGGGCGCAACTGGATCCGGCTGTGTTGACGACGGCTGTTACTTTTCCGGATATTGAAAACGGGAAATTACGGATGCGGTTGATGCAATCGTTGGATTTATTAAAGGAAGCCGGCTGGACGGTACAGGACGGTGTTTTGAAAAATGCGGCCGGTGAACCGTTTGAATTTGAAATTTTGCTGGATACATCCGGTGCGGCCGCGTGGGAACGAATTGTGTTGCCGTATTTACGCAATTTGAAAAAATTGGGGATAACGGCTTCGGTTCGAGTGATGGATGCGATGCAATATAAACATCGTTTGGATACGTTTGATTACGATATGTTTGTGTTTGTTTGGGGGCAATCGTTAAGCCCCGGCAATGAACAACGTTATTTTTGGGGATCGGCGGCGGCCGACCAACCGGGCAGTTATAATTTTGCCGGCATAAAAGATTCTGTCATTGATGATTTGATTGAACGCATCATTGCCGCGAAAGACAGAACAGAATTGGTAACGGCGACGCGGGCTTTGGATCGGGTGTTGTTACACGGGTGGTATGTCGTGCCGCATTGGTACAGCCCTGAAACGCATCTGATTTATTGGAACAAATTCGGTATGCCGGAAACGGTGCCGCAAAAGGGCATGTCTTTATCAACGTGGTGGATCAAATGACAAAATATATTTTAAAACGACTGGCGTTGATTCCGCTGACTTTGTTCGGCATTATGCTGATTAACTTTTTATTTATTCAATTGGCGCCGGGCGGTCCCGTCGAACAAATGATGATGAAAATGGAAGGGCAAAACGTGTCGGCGACGGCGCGCATGACCGGCGGGTCGGCTGCCGTGATGGAGCGCGGCGCGGGGGCTTCGAAATATCAAGGCGCTCAAGGCGTGCGGGCGGATTTAATCCGGGAATTGGAAAAACAATTCGGATTTGACAAACCGCTTCATGAACGCTTTTTTACGATGATGAAAAATTATTTGGTTTTCGATTTCGGCAAAAGCTTTTATCAGGACAAAAAAGTCGTTGATTTGATTTTAGAAAAAATGCCGGTGTCTGTTTCGCTCGGATTGTGGAGCACGTTGTTGATTTACCTGATTTCCATTCCGCTTGGCATTCAAAAAGCCGTCAAAGACGGGTCTCGATTTGACTTGGTGACAAGCTGGGGACTCATTATCGGTTATGCGATTCCGTCGTTTTTGTTTGCGATTTTTCTGGTGATTGTGTTCGCTGGCGGGCGGTATTTGGATTGGTTCCCGCTCAAAGGATTGGTGTCGGATGATTGGGACTCTTTGTCCGTGCCGATGAAAGTGTTGGATTATCTGTGGCATATGGTTTTGCCGGTGACGGCTATGGTCATCGGCGGTTTTGCCGGGTTGACCATGTTGACGAAAAATGCGTTTTTGGATGAGTTAAAGAAAAATTATGTCATCACCGCGCGCGCCAAAGGGTTATCCGAACGCCAGGTTTTATACGGCCATGTGTTTCGCAATGCCATGTTGATTGTGGTCGCGGGTTTTCCGGCGACGCTGATTGCGCTGTTGTTCACAGGATCGGTGTTGATTGAAGTGATTTTTTCGTTGGACGGTTTAGGCCTGTTAGGCTTTGAATCCGTGATGAATCGCGATTTTCCCGTGATTTTCGGAACGCTTTATATGTTTACGTTGTTGGGATTAGTCCTTAATTTAATCAGCGATTTAACGTACCACCTGATTGATCCGCGGATTGATTTTGAACGGAGGGCATCATGACGCCCCTGAACCGCCGCCGTTTTTCTTTGTTTAAAGCCAATAAACGGGCTTTCGGCGCCTTGATCGTGTTCGGTTTTTTGTTTGTTGTGTCCTTGTTCGCAGAAATTTTGGCAAATGACAAACCGTTGATTATCCGATACAAAGGGCAAACGTATTTCCCGATGGTGCATATGTACACGGACGCGGATTTCGGCGGCATTTTGCCGACCGAAGCCGATTACAAAGATCCGTTTACCCGAAACGAAATTGAAACCAACGGATGGATGGTGATGCCGCCTATTGCTTTTTCCTATGATACGATTAATTATGATTTGAAAGTGGCTTCTCCGGCACCGCCCGGGCGTCAAAACTGGCTCGGAACCGATGACCAGGCGCGTGATATTCTGGCGCGGTTGATTTACGGGTTGCGGGCGTCGGTGTTGTTCGGCCTTGCTTTGACGTTTGTGTCATCGCTCATCGGCATTTTGATGGGTGCGGTTCAAGGCTATTTCGGCGGCAAAACCGACTTGATTTTACAACGCGTGATTGAAATCTGGGGATCTTTGCCGCAGCTGTTTATTTTAATCATTATCTTTAGTTTGTTTAAGCCGGGTTTCATGACCTTGCTGATTGTGTTGATGCTGTTCAGCTGGCCGGCTTTGGTCAGCGTGGTGCGGGCGGAATTTTTGCGCGGACGGAATATGGATTATGTCAAGGCTGCCAAAGTCATGGGTGTGTCGGATTTTCAAATCATGCTCAAACATATTTTGCCTAACGCGTGCGTATCGGCGCTGACCTATATTCCGTTTATTTTGTCCGGCGCGATCGTTGCGTTGACAGCATTGGATTTTTTGGGATTCGGTCTGCCGCCCGGCGAACCGTCTTTAGGGGAATTGGTGCGCCAGGGCAAAGATAATTTGCAAGCCCCCTGGATTGGGTTGACGGCTTTTGCGGTTTTATCCGTGTTACTGACGTGTTTGATTTTTATCGGTGAGGGGGTTCGAGATGCGTTTGATCCTCGAAAGGAGATAAAATGAGCTTGCTGACCGTTGCACATTTAAGCATTTCTTTTCAGAATAAAACCGTCGTGGAAGATGTGTCGTTTCACGTGAATAAAGGCGAATGCGTGGCTTTGGTGGGGGCCAGCGGATCGGGTAAATCGGTGACGGCTTTGTCGTTGTTGCGATTGCTTCAAAATGCGCACGTGTCCGGCTCCGTGCAATTGGACGGACAGGAATTGACAACATTGACCGACAAACAAATGCAGGCTGTTCGCGGTCGGCGCATCGGGTTGATTTTCCAAGAACCGATGACGTCTTTGAATCCGTTGCATCGCGTCGGGCGACAGATTAAAGAAGTCATGCGCCTTCATTTTAAAAAAGCTCCCGAAAATGAAGTGATTTCGTTGTTGAAACAAGTCGGCCTGAAAAATCCCGCGGCGAAAATAAAGGCTTTCCCGCACGAGCTGTCCGGCGGCGAACGCCAGCGGGTGATGATTGCGATGGCTTTGGCGGGGCGGCCGGATGTGTTGATTGCCGATGAACCGACGACGGCGTTGGATGTGACGCTTCAAAAACAAATTTTGGATTTGTTAAAGGCGTTGCAAAAAAAGTTGGGATTATCGATTCTGTTTATTTCGCACGACCGGCGAGTCGTGTCGTATATGGCGGATCGGTGTTATTTTATGAAAGACGGTCGCATTGTGCCGCCGCATGTTGGGTCGGAGTCGACCGTTTTGTATCGTAAGGCACCGCCCGAAGCGCCCGTCATGGTGTCGGTTCGGGATTTATCCGTCTCTTACGGCGATTTTAAAGCGTTATCACATGTTTCTTTTGAGGCGCGTCAGGGCGAAACTTGGGGCATTGTCGGCGAAAGCGGCTCGGGCAAAACGACGCTGGCGCAAGCGATGCTGCGCTTGATTCCGTCGACGGGTTCGGTTGTGGTGGACGGCGTTGATTGGACGGCTTTGTCCGGAAAACAGTTGCGCGCCGTTCGGCCGCAAATGGGCTTTGTGTTCCAAGACCCGTTTTCCTCTTTAAATCCGCGTTTTTCGGTCAAAGAAATCATCGAGGAAGGATTAAGACTGCATCAAAAAGCGTTATCGCCTTTTTTGCGCACGCGCCGAATATTGGAAACGTTGCAAAAGGTCGATTTGGATAAATCGATTTTAAACCGTTATCCGCATGAACTGTCGGGCGGTCAGCGGCAGCGCGTGGCTTTTGCGCGGGCGTTGGTGTTAAAGCCGAAAGTCTTGATTTTGGACGAACCGACAAGCGCGTTGGATGTTCAAACGCAGGAGAAGTTATTGACACTCTTGCAAAATGTTCAAGAAACGGATAAACTGACTTATCTGTTCATTACACATGATATGCGGGTCATTCGGCAAATGGCAGATCATGTGTTGGTGCTCAAAGACGGTCATCCGGTTGAGACGGGAACGGTTCGAGATATTTTTGAACATCCGACGCAGTCTTTTACGCAACAATTGATTGCTTCGGCTCTATTGGAAAGAACGCATGCTTGATTGGGTTTTATTGTTAAAAGTTTATCGGTCTTATGTCAGTGCGATCATCATCGGATTTGTGATGCTGGCCGCATTGGGGGCTTATTTTATCTTAAAGGCACCGGATTTTACAAAACCCGGCCTTTACACGCTGGCGGAAGAGGAAGTCGGGCAGATTAACTTGCTCCCTTCTTTTAAAACAAATGACAAAACGCCGATTATCGTGATTGTGCCGTCTGCCGAAGCCATTGCCTGTCCGAACGGCGAAGCCATCGTTCGGGCCGTTCGCCAGGCTGTGCGGCCTTGGGAAGCGCGCCAAATCGTGCGGGTTGTGGAAACGCCGGCTTCTTTAACGTTTGATGATAGGGCGGCGGCGGATGCTTTTCAAAAGTTTATTTCCGTCATCAGTTTATATGCACGTCCGACGCATCAATACTTTGTGGCTGATGTCGCACAAACGCCGGGTGCCGTGGCGCTGGACGTAAAGACTTTCCTGACGGAGATTTATCCGCTGTCGGATTGATTTTAAGGCTTGATTTTTGAATGAAAATCAGCTATAACCAAAGAATGATGACAAAAATGGGACAACAGGAACAAAAAATTATATTGATTCGTCGAATTCGTGGCTGATGCCGCGATTTATCTTTGTTCTTTTTCTTTTCAAAAAATCACTAACTTAACACCGGAAACCAGAGGAAAAAATGTCCGATAACCAAAAATATTATCCTGAACTGAATGCACAAGTGAATTTTCCCGATCAAGAATTGGAAATTTTAAAATTTTGGAATGAAAACGATACATTTAAAAAATCCGTTAAAAATCGTGACGGCGCGGATGAGTTCGTCTTTTATGACGGGCCTCCGTTTGCAAACGGGACGCCGCACTACGGGCACATTATGGTGTCTTATGTCAAAGACGTCGTGGCGCGGTATCAAACCATGCGCGGTAAAAAAGTCGAACGCCGGTTGGGTTGGG
>CALXTZ010000058.1 GCA_944391545.1 uncultured Alphaproteobacteria bacterium | reverse complement strand
AAGGAACAATTCAGAAAAGCGGAAGGATACAAAGCTGACATGTGGTCCGCTGACGCAATGGCTAACATTTATGCGAGCTACCCGGTTTGGGATAAGTTCTCCATTTATGCAACCGGCGGCGTCGGATATGCTTACAACAAAGTGAAGAACTTTAAAGGCGACTACAAAGGCAAAGGCAAAAGCAACTTTGCTTGGAACGTTGGCGGCGGCATCGAATATGCTTTGACGTCCAATGTATGCCTTGATTTAGGATATCGTTACACGGATTTGGGTAATGCTGAAGCCAAAAACAGAATAACTGGTGAAAAGTATAAAGAAGACGTAAAGTATAACGATATTAAATTGGGTATGCAATACTACTTCTAGTATCTAAATCAATTATCGTATTCTCATTCCTCTGTAAGTTCAGCCCGGATTTAAAATCCGGGCTGAATCTTTTTTATCGACTATTTTGTATCATATGCTTGACGTGCAGTTGCCGTTGATAATTTTTTGCCATTTCGGCAATTTCACGAACATGCCGGTTCGTTTCACGCTTAATGCGCTTCACCGTTTCCGGACGCAGAGCATTTTCCAGCAACACAGCATATTCATACGGCAACAAAGCCATTTTATCCGTCGCCAACAAATAGGCTCCTTTATCCATCAAATAATTTAAACATGTATCCGCTCCATAAAAGGCAGCCAAATGAAGAGGCGTTTGTCCGTCTTTATTCGCGGCATTGATTTGTACACGCGGGTCAGCCAACAATCGCGGCGCCGCGCCGATCAGATGATTCGTTTGCGGATGATATCCGACGGAGTAACCTTTCATAGCATAATGCAAAGCCGTATTTCCGTTAATATCCGTTGCCGTCGGATCCATCCCGTATGTCATTAACAAATCAACGCACTGACCGGCATCTTCCAACAAATGTTTCCCGGACATCAAAGCAACGACTTGACTTTCAATAGAATCATTATCGCTGCGAACATCGCAAGCTTTTTCGCAAAAAGCATGAAATTCTTTTTTCAAATGAGCTCCCATCCCCAAAGACGCCACCATCAGTGCCGTCGCACCATTCACCGTCCGACGAGACAACATCTCATCCAATCGATTTTGTTCTTTGGCTTTTTGACAAACCGCGTCCACCAACGTCGTATTCGTATTCCGACATGCCGCAAACAATAAGGTTTCATCCCTTTGCAAATCTACCGTAAAAAGATCAAAAGGCTTTTTCATCAACCCCAACGCCGCTTGCGTATTGTTTTCAAGGAAAGCTTTCATTAATTCAGAACTCACTTTTATTTACTCCTGTTTTTATTGACACAATAGACCCATTGTCTCTCCCTGAAATGATTTTGTCAAGTTTTTATTACAGATTAATATTTATCGTAATCTCTTTCATAAATTTCGCTGATCAGACGATATTTAAAAGCCCTATCCAAAGCATTCATTCCTTTGCTTGACTTGACGGTTACAGGCTTTGCCGGCATTTTAGGCACCGCTTCCAATCGCTGAATTTCGGCCTTCAACGAAGGATATTTTTCACATCGCACTTTGATTTTTTCAAACTGAATCGACCCTTTTTCCAAACGCATACATTTCGCATAAACATACTCAATAAAGGATTTGGCATCTTTGGTCGTCGGCATAATAAACGGATCAGCACCGGCATCCAATAAAACCAATTCCGGTTCAATATCTTTTTTCCCATCTCTGGCCGCCAGCAGCAAAGAAGAAAGCCCACAGCGATCCAGCGTATTTAACAAAGCCGGTTCCCGTTTTAAAATAAATTTCATTGCCTCGATCTGATGAGCCAAAGTCGCAGCCATCAAATGATTTCGGTCCATAATCGGATACAAAGCCCGAATGTCATCCAATCGAATGCCTTTTCGTTTTTCTTTGGGCAAATCCAATTCCGGATACGCCCGTTCATCCGGATACCGATAGAATAAATCGATTGCTTCGATTCGGCCGGCGGCAGCTAATGTCATCAAAGGCGTATATTTAGTATCTTGCGTAATTCTTCTACGATGCACTCCTCGTTTTAAAAGCTCTTCTATCATTTTTTCCGTATTAGATTTAGTACAAGCAATCATCAAAGGCGTCAATCCTTCGCGATTCAAACTGTCTAAAAAAGGACGCGGCACCCGGTCAATCACATAGTCAAACAAGTCCGTGTAATTTAAAGACACGGCAATATGCATCAATGTATCTCGGCTGTTATTCCGTACTTCCAAACTGCCGCCCATTTGATGCCATTTCTCAACCTCTTTGACATGGCCGGCTAACCCGGCCAATAAAATGTTTTCATCCAATTGATTCATTTATTCTTCCCTTTCCTGACACATATCAAACGGATATTCTTTTTGATGCCGGATGACACAGACCGGAGTCTGTTTGACCTCATCCCCGCAAAGAGAGCAAGAGCCGATTATGGACACCCCTAAAGCGGCGATGATTAAACAACATCCATCCAATAAACGCCCGCAACACCCTGACGTCTGCTTATCCATTATCGATCTCCGTTTTGATAAACCTTTGTTAAAAAATGCGACGGACCGACAGGTGCCGAAACTTCCGAATGACAAGAACTCATGTTCATCATCAGATACACGCCGACGATTACCAGAGTCGTTTCTAACGGATTTTCCGAACACGCTTTTGCAATTGCCTGCAAACAAGACAATTTGTCCTTTTGTTTATTCATGAGATATCCTTTTGTTGAGTAATAAAAGGATATCAAACATTCATCGTTTTGTCAAGTTTTTTATATTGCTTCATAAAAAAAGGAGCCCGAAAGCTCCTTTTATTGACGCGCTGTCAAGGTAAATCCTCACAAGGAACTTCATGCGTCCCGTGAGATGAAGACGTTCCCGGTGCGTAATAATCAAATCCCCACATTGCATCTCCATAATTATAACAAATTTTAACATAATTGTTGGGAACACAAGTATACGTAGAAGTAGTTTCTGTCTTATCAGAATAAAAAACGATTCCTTTAGCCTGCCAAGTTTCATTTACCCCACATAATTTCTGTCCCCCACACTTATACGATGCAATACCTGATGAACCTGTATTATACAATACTAACTCCAACCCACAAGCCTTACAAATTTCTTCCGCATTTTCAGGGCAACCTCCCATTGAAAGAGGACGACCATCCTTCGCACAAGTTTCTTTCCCGTTAATTTGACATGTACCGCAACTTTCCTTTTCCGTCCCGCAAGATTGTCCGTTATTACAGCACCACTCATCCGTCCCATTCGTACAAACATGCTGTGTTATTTCATTACAAGATGCAATTACGGTTGATTCACAAACGCCACTTTGGCATGTCCCGTCACAAGTCGGGGTACACGTGCGTGGGGTGACCGGGCTAAACGAACAACTTTCTTCTGTCGTTGTTTCACAACACCCGTTCGCATTTAAATCCGAATGTGTCACCGTCGTAACTGTTCCGACTTCTTTCGTCGGGCGACCGCAGACATCATTGGGGCCCGTTAACGCACAACAACTTTCACCGTCACATGTTTCTGCTGCAGGACATGGTTCACAGGTAGTTCCCGAACAATACGTATCATTTCCACACGTGATTTTCTTGACCGTCACACAGCCGTTGCTATCCGTTTCGTCAGATGTAATACTGCAATCAGTCGAGGCAATAATGCCTTCACACGGGTCTACAGGATCAGTGCCGCTACCCGAGCCGCCGGATGTCCCGCCGGAACTACCGCCACTTGAGCCGCCCGAAGAACCGGATGTCTCACCACTACCGCCACTTGAGCCGCCTGAAGAACCACCGTGTCCCGTGCCGTCACAAATTGTCCCATCTTCACCAAAACAGAACTTCATCGCCAAGCCGTCACTCGTCCCGCAAATGTCACTATCCCCTTGATAAACCGTATTCCCTACAACAATCTGGTCGATGTCTGTCGGGTTCATCTTTAAAATCATCTCACACACACGATATGTCACACCCGTTGCTTCTACGTAATATGAACTCCCTGCATCTTTCTTTGTTGTCATCGGGTAATAGGTTCCCGCCGGTAAATCAGGAAACCGGAATTCATGGCCGGACGGTTTACTTGCATAATTTTCATCCACCATCGGGACATTGGTGCCACGCAACATCACATCATAGATTGTCTCATTCGCCCGGTGTTTGTTCATGGCGTACGTAAATCCGACCAAAGCCGTAATGGACAGAACCCCGATGATCGCCAATACGCCCAGCATTTCAATCATGCTGCGGCCGGAGGGGGAAGGAACCCGCCGCGCCGCGCGCCCGAACTTTTTCGGCGCGGCGGGGGAAATATCTAAATGGCCGGAGCGGGTACCCGTTTCATGTGCTCCTGACGTTCCCATTTCATCCGTTTTTTTCTGATTTATTTGTTTCAATTCTTGTCTCCCTGTTGTTTTTTATTTTACTCTAACCCATAAACCGTTCAGTGACCCCCTCATTTATTGGGAATTTTACTGTCTTTTTCCTCTTCCTTTCCAACTCTACCCCCCCCCCCCCAGCATCTGTCAAGAAAATTCTGCCCATAAAAAAACCGCCCCAAAAGAGGCGGTCTTCTTTAACCGGTTTTTACTTATTTAGAAAAACGGGCAAAAATGGATTTCCCGGCATATTTTGCCGTATCACCCAATTCTTCTTCAATCCGAATGAGCTGATTGTATTTTGCCATCCGGTCTGAACGAGACATAGATCCCGTTTTAATTTGGCCGCAGTTCGTCGCAACAGCGATGTCTGCGATGGTTGAGTCTTCCGTTTCGCCGGAACGATGAGACAGAACAGCCGTATACCCGGCGCGATGTGCCATATTCACGGCATCCAATGTTTCCGTCAAAGAACCGATTTGGTTGACTTTCACCAAAATAGAGTTGGCAACGCCTTTTTCAATTCCCATGGCTAGACGTTTGGAATTTGTTACAAACAAATCATCCCCGACCAATTGCATTTTACCGCCCAATGTCTCGGTCAGCATTTTCCAACCTTCCCAGTCGTCTTCAGCCATACCATCTTCCAAAGACATGATCGGATAATTCGCTTTCAAATCAGCATAGTATTTAACAATTTCTTCGGACGTGAATGTTTTGCCTTCACCGGCCATCACATATTTACCGTCTTTGTAAAATTCGCTGGAAGCCGCATCCAAAGCCAACACAACATCATCACCGGCTTTGTAACCTGCTGTTTCAATGGATTTGACAATGAAATCCAACGCTTCTTTGGCAGATCCGATATTCGGCGCAAAACCACCTTCATCACCGACGTTTGTGTTCATGCCGGCCGCTTTTAAATTACCTTTCAACGCTTGGAAAACTTCCGCACCCATCCGAACAGCTTCGGCAACAGACGGCGCAGAAACCGGCATAATCATAAATTCTTGAATGTCAATCGGATTGTCTGCGTGTTTACCGCCGTTCAAAATATTCATCATCGGAGTCGGCAACACATGCGCAAACGTCCCGCCGATATAGTTGTATAAAGGCAATCCGACAGCTTCGGCCGCCGCTTTCGCCGTTGCCAAAGAAACACCCAAAATCGCATTAGCGCCCAAACGGCCTTTGTTTTCCGTTCCGTCCAATTCAATCATGGTTTGGTCAATCGCCATTTGATCTTCGGCATCCATACCGACCACAGCGTCATAAATTTCCGTGTTCACGGCATCAACAGCCTTTAAAACACCTTTGCCGTTAAAGCGCGCTTTGTCTCCGTCACGCAATTCAACCGCTTCATGCGCCCCGGTTGAAGCGCCGCTCGGCACCGCCGCACGCCCGAAAGCCCCGTTTTCCAGCATAACATCGACTTCAACCGTCGGCGTCCCGCGGGAATCCAAAATTTCTCTTGCTTGAATATCAATAATTTCAGTCATTTATTTCTCCTTTTCGAAAGACTGTTTCCTAACTTTTGGCAATCTTATCAAATGCCATCATCTTTTTCAATAAGTTTTCCAACCCCTTAAAGACTATCATATTCGGCCCGTCGCTGGGGGCTTTATCGGGATCTTTATGAGTCTCGACAAAAACGCCCGCAATTCCCGTTGACAACGCCGCATTGGCAATCACCGGCGCAAACCGACGATCCCCACCGCTGGAAGCCCCTTGACCGCCCGGCTGTTGCACCGCATGCGTTGCATCAATAATCACCGGATACCCGGTTTCTTTCATAATCGGCATCGCACGCATATCCACAACCAACGTATTGTACCCGAACGACACGCCGCGTTCCGTCAACAAAATTTGATCATTTCCGGAATCGGCGATTTTAGCCGCAACGTTTTTCATATCCCACGGGGCCAAGAACTGACCTTTTTTAACATTGATAACCGCCCCTGTTTTCGCCGCAGCCACCAACAAGTCCGTTTGACGACATAAAAAAGCCGGTATTTGCAGAATATCCACAACTTGAGCCGCCGGCACACACTGCCCCGGTTCATGGACATCCGTCAGGGTTAAGCATCCGACTTGGGATTTAATATCGGCAAAAGCCTCCAATCCTTTATCCAGTCCCATCCCGCGCACACTGTTTAAAGAGGTTCGATTGGCTTTGTCAAAAGAAGCCTTAAAAACAAACGCAATCCCTAACCGATCCGTCACTTCTTTCAACGCCTGCGCCATTTCAAGCCCGTGTTCCCGGCTTTCCATCTGGCAAGGCCCGGCGATTAACACAAACGGCAAATCATTGCCGAAAACGACGTTTCCGACAGAAACATGTTTTTGCATGGACGTCTCCTTACTCAGCCGAATCCGTCGGAACAGCGGCCGGAGTCGGGATAGAAATCGGTTCTTGAACCGGAACGGACGTTTGAACCGGCAAGTTTGTCAATAAGCTTTCCGTTTTGACTTCCTGTTTTGCCAAGATTCCCAATGTCAGGCTGGTCACCACAAACAACGCAGCCACAATAGAGGTCATTTTTGTCAGCATATTCCCGACGGCACGACCTGTCATAAAGCTGGCCCCCGTTCCGCCACCGAGACCGCCCAAAGCACCGCCTTCCGAACGTTGCAGTAAAACCAAACCGACCAAAAAAACGGCTAAAATAATATGAATAATTAAAATTACTGTTTGCATTTACATTTCCTTTCTCTTATTGGCATTTTTTCAATGCATGAACTGCTTCTTCCATGAAGTTAGGGGTAATTATCGACATGTATTTCTTGTCTGCTTCTATATCTCCCAAACTATCACAAGTCAACAAGGTTTTCAAATAATGTTTTTGATAAGAACCGATCAGAATACGTTCCGTTTCATTTTCGTATAAGCTTGTCGCTACCACAAACGACATGTCATCCACAGTTGTCTCACTGAACAAAGCCATTAACTGCGCATTCTCGGGTATATTGTTAGTCATAGAGTCCAGCTTTTTTCTGGTTCGACCGGCTGTTTTTCCCAGAGCAGCCGTTGATAAAATTAAATGCTCGACTTGAGCTTCTCGTGACAAAGGGATCATTTTTGTTTCAGGATTCATCTCCGCCGAATAAACAAAAAAGCTGATCTGACACATAGGCCCAACCTCTCCATTTAAATCATTTTTGATCACTAGACGCCCTTGATAATAGACTCCATAACCCATTCCCGGTATTTTTACCTCGTAGTCAGTTATTTGCTTTTTTTCTACCGGATGCGATAATTCATCGACTGAATCAAGTAAATTAATTTCTTGCGGAAATTGCTCAAGGCATGCCTTAAAGCGCGCATCTGTTGCATAAGATGGAAAAGAAATCAATCCCATCAAAAGCATGCAAGCTGTTACTTTTAGTAAAATAACCATTCTTTGAGACCTATTACGCACTCAACTGAGTCGAAGCAATGGCCCAAAAATCATCAACTTTCAAGCTGGCGCCGCCGACCAAAGCACCGTCCACATCCGGCAGGCTTAACAATTCTTGGGCATTACTCGGTTTTACCGAACCGCCGTACAACAATTGCATCTGTTGCGCCGTTTCTTCGCCCAACAATCCGGCCAATTTTTGACGCATAAAGGCATGCACTTCCTGCACATCATCCGCCGTCGGCGTTTTGCCCGTGCCGATGGCCCATACCGGTTCATAAGCAATCACAACGCGGCCGGCTTCGGATTCTTGCGGAACAGAGCCGGCTATTTGCGCCCCGACAACATCCAATGTTTTCCCGGCTTCTCTTTCCGCCAACGTTTCACCGACACAAATAATAACACCCAAGCCGGCCTTTAAAGCAGCCTGTGCTTTGGCTTTCACAATCTCATTCGTTTCACCGTGATCGGCGCGCCGTTCGGAATGACCGACAATCACACCGCCGCAGCCTAAATCTTTGAGCATAACCGGGCTGATGTCACCCGTATGCGCGCCGGATTCGTACATGGAACAATCCTGACCGCCGACCCAAATCCCTGAATCGCGCGTCGCGTCAACCACAGCCGACAACAGCGTAAACGGCGGCGCGATAAACATGTCAAAAGGAGCGTCTGCCAATGCGCCATATAAATCCGCCAATCCTTTTGCCAAAGCCGTTCCGTCTTGTTTCAAACCGTTCATTTTCCAGTTTCCGGCAATTAACTTTCTTCTCATCTTTTCTTTCCCTTATGAAATTAAAACGATGCTTTATCTTTATCATATTATCCGTATTTTTCAAGTGTTATCTTTTGCGGGTGTTTTTTTATTGACAAGCAGCGCCAGATGGGATAGAAAAAATTCATAAAGGAAAGGGAATAAACCATGCATTTCTTCAATCGCTTAACACTTACACCCACCCCCCAGAAAAAGAATAACGG
>CALXTZ010000057.1 GCA_944391545.1 uncultured Alphaproteobacteria bacterium | reverse complement strand
GATCCGATTGATTGTAATTGCTCCGGCTGTCAAAGCTGCGAAAGCGGAACCTGTCAAGACAATGACAACTTATGCGGACCCAAAGAAGTCTGTGTCACCGGATCTTGTCAATGTGCTTCGGGTTATACCGAATGCGGCGGCAGTTGTTATGCCGCGTGCGGAGAAGGATATATGCGCGATCCCGTCACTTGCGATTGTGTCTGTGAACCGCAGGAATGTCCCGAACATGCCTCGTGGGATACGGCAACTTGTTCTTGCGTCTGTGAAGACGGATATGAGATGTGCGGCGATTCGTGTCATCCCGTATGTAACGGTTCCGGTATGACGGGTGAACGAGATCCGAACACCTGTGCTTGTACGTGCATTGAAGGCACCAATGCTGACACATGTGCTTGCCCCGCCGGATATATTTATGTCAACGGTCAGTGCCAACGATTCGAATGCAAAGGCGGTCCGACAGAATACACATGCTATATCAACGGAGAACGGTGCGGATATGGTTGCACAGAAAAAGGAGAACATTGTCGTGTCGGTGCATGTTACCCGGCTTTATGCGAAGGAATCGGTTCTTTTGCTATAAGAAACTATTGGGGCAAATATGGCGGATGCGAATATGATACAACATTTTGTTCGCCCTGGGATCGTGGCGATTGGTATTGTTTTGACAAACAAACTCAACAACCATGTTGCGATGCCAAAGCGCCGGATTTCAATGAATGCTATTTTGGCAGCTGTATCAACCCTTGTATCCCCTATGACAATCTTGATCCCAATTATGGACATGCTGATTTTAAATTGGTCACAGACCGTTTCAAAGGATGTTTTTTTGATAACGGAATCAGATGCCTCTTATATGAAGGAAAATGGACATGTTATATAAATGATTACTTTATGCAGTGTGGTACAGGCTGTGATTCTCCCATTCATTGCGGAGACTGTTCTTTAACATTCTGCCCGGATGGTTCAACTTGGGATGCTGCAAAAGAACAATGCTGTGTTCAAGACGGATCCTCCCAAGTTTGTTGTGACCGAAGTGCGGTTTGTTACAGAGACAGCCTTGTTTGCGGAGTGACTTGTCCCGATATGGGGCAAACTTGTGGTCGCGGATTATGTTACGATCCGGGATGTCCGGCAGGATTTACATTCACCTATGAAAGCGGATTTTACGGATGTAAAAGCGAGTCGATTTTCGTAACCAAAGCTGAAGATGGGACCGGCCCCTATAACTGTTTGTATCAAGGCCGAATAGGAGCTCTCGGTTGCACGGATTTATCTGCCCAAAATTGCGCTGAAATTTATTTGGAAGAGTGCTCTTCCAACCGACAATGTCCCTATGGAACGACCGTTACGGCGACATGCATCTGCGACACCAATCCAAACGCGCATATTGGAGATTACTGTTGCGCGCCGGGGCATACGTTTACCAACGGCGGATGTACTTTAATCACCTGTGATGCCGGCCAAATTGCCGATGAAAACGGCATTTGCAAAGAGGCGTGTCCAAACGATACGGAAATCACGTCAACATGTGTTTGCGGCGGGACAACTCACACGGATAAATTCAACCGCACGATTTGTTGCGATGCCGATCATTCGTGGGATGAAACCACCGAAATGTGTGTCTAAAAAAAGCTCCCTTTTCGGGAGCTTTTCTTTTTATTTTCCGGCTTCAATTTCCTGGATTTCTTCTTTAATTTTCAGTTTTTGCTTTTTCAGTTCTTGAATGATCGCATCATTCGGAGCCGGACGTGCATTTTCTTCTTCAATCTGCACATCAAGGGCTTTGTGTTTTTCTTTCAAAGCTTGTAAGTGTTTTTCCATTTTTTCTGTATTCATTTAACGACTCCCTCTTTGTTGTTGAACCCATTTAAATAGTATAAGCAACTTTCTTTCAAAATGCAAGATATGTTCTTATTCACCGACATACATACCGAGCCCTCTGGCGACTTGAACCATCGCTCCGTTCGGATCCACCGGCGTATGTGCAATTTTTAAAACATCTTTTAAATCCATGTCCGAAATACGTCCCTTTTGGCAAACAACCATTCGATTGGTCTGGCCTTTTTCCAACAGTTCGATCGCATGAACCGCAAAAGCAGATGCCAACAACCGGTCTTGCGCCATCGGCGTTCCGCCGCGTTGAACGTGTCCTAAAATATTCGCTCTGACATTGAACTTATCCGGTTCTTGACTTAACCGTTCCGTAAAGTAATTGGCAACGCCGGCAAACGTCCGACCGTTCGCTGCATAAAAATGCTTGCCTTCCGGCGTCTTGATGCCTTCCGCAACAACCATCAACGTATGACTGCGGCCGCTGGCACGAATTTCACGCAGCTTCTTCACGACCCCTTCATATGTATACGGAATTTCCGGAATCAAACAAATGTCAGCCATTCCTGCAATAGCACCTTCCAAAGCCAAATGTCCGGCACCGCGTCCCATCACTTCCACAATCATAATCCGTTGGTGCGAATTAGCTGTGGTGTCTAACCGATCTAACGCTTCCATGACAATATTTCTGGCCGTTGCAAATCCGATAGCGCTTTCCGTCGCCGGCGCATCGTTATCAATTGTTTTGGGAATGCCAACCATGGCAATACCGGCCTGTTGACAGAACTTGCTGACAATCGCCATCGAACCGTCGCCGCCGATGACGACCAAAGCATCCAACCCCAATTCCTTGACACCGTCACGGAATCGTTCCACCAATTGTTCGTCCGTCAATTCTTCAACGGATCCGTCTGCCGTTATTTGTTGATTCGGATTGCCGGAGTTGTTTGTCCCGAGCATCGTTCCGCCCAAGCGCGCATACGGAAAATCAAAGTCCGCATACGTAAATTGCTTGTAGTGCATCGGTCGAGCAAACAAGCCGTCCGTTGCATTATAAATACCAAAAACATCCCAACCGCGGCTTAAAGCAGAACAAGCCACTGCCCGAATGGCCGTATTTAAACCAGAACAGTCGCCGCCGCTTGTCAACACACCGATTCTTTTTTTATCCGACATTTTCATCCTCTTTGTTTCATTATGTAAATGACAGGGTTATACCTGTTTTTTTTTCGTTTGGCTAGCAAAAAATGCAAAACCGTTTACTTTTTTGAAGCACCCTGCACGATTTTCATAGCCTCTTCAAAAGTCGGCTTTGTTTTACCGTCTTTAAAGGCTTTCGGCAGCGCAATATTTTTCTTGCCCCATTTCAAATAAGGTCCGTATCGGCCGATTAAATAACCGATTTTAGCCCCCTCATATTCGCCTAATTCCAAAACTTCGGATTTGGCTTTACCGTTCGACAACAAAGCCAAAGCGCGCGCCAAATCAATGGTTAAAACATCATCCGAAGGCGCCAGAGACTGAAACGTTTTGCCTCGTTTGACATAAGGGCCGAATCGACCGATGGAAGCTTCAATCACTTCATTTGTTTCGGGATCAGTTCCCAATAAACGCGGCAAAGCCAACAACCCCATTGATTGTTCCAATGTCATCGTTTGCGGATCCATTGATTTAGGAACCGAAATCCGTTTGGCTTCTTTGCCTTCACCCAATTGAACATACCAACCGTACGGTCCCTTTTTAACGCAAACAGCATGTCCGGCCGCATCCTGCCCGATAAGGCGCATTTCCGGCTGTTGTTCCGGTTCATCCGACGGTGCTTCTCCCTCTTGCGTCGCCGTTTTGCTAAATTGGCGTGTATACTTGCATTCCGGATAATTCGAACATCCGATAAAAGCCCCGAACCGACCCACTTTTAAAGACAACGTGCCGGTGTGGCATTCGGGACAAACGCGACTTTCAGGCGTAGGAAATAAATGCTGTTCCATCGCCGCATCGACTTTTTCCAGAACATCCGCTGTCCGGCAAGGCGATACTTCCTGCACGGTCTCGTTAAAGCTTTTCCAGAATGCCGTCAACACTTTTTTCCATTGCTCGGCCCCGGAAGTAATATCATCCAACTGGTTTTCCAAATTGGCCGTAAAATCATACTGGACGTATTGATTAAAGAAGTTTTCCAAAAAAGCCGTTACAACCCGGCCGCGATCTTCCGGAATAAACCGCTTTTTGTCCAAACGAACATAGTTGCGTTCCTGCAAAACCGACAAAATCGATGCATATGTGGACGGACGCCCGATTCCGAGCTCTTCCATTTTCTTGACCAAACTGGCTTCCGAATACCGCGGCGGCGGTTCCGTAAAGTGTTGATCCGCCATCACATCCAACAACGTCAAAGCATCTCCGGTTTTCATCGGCGGCAACATGGCGCTGTCTTCTTCTTTATCATCATCGACGTCTTCTTTATAAACTTTAATAAACCCGGCAAAAGCAATCGTCTGACCGGTTGCGTGCAACAATAAAGAACCGTCTTGAGACGGAATATCGACGGAAACTTTGTCCAATACGGCGCTTTCCATCTGACAAGCCAAAGCGCGCTTCCAAACCAATTCATAAAGCTTCAAATGGTCTTTATCCAAAAACTTCGCCATTTGTTCCGGCGTCCGGTTAATATTGGTCGGACGGATGGCTTCATGCGCTTCTTGCGCATTTTTGACTTTGTTTTTATAATAACGCGGATGGGCCGGCAAATAATCTGCCCCATACTCTTTTTCAATAAAAGCCCGCATTGCCGCAATAGCTTCTTCCGCCAAAGCAACGCCGTCCGTACGCATATAAGTAATCAATCCGGCCGTTTCTCCGCCGATATCCACGCCTTCATAGAGTTCTTGAGCAGTTTTCATGGTCTTTTTGGCGGAAAAGCCCAGCTTCCGAGAAGCCTCCTGTTGTAAAGTCGATGTCGTAAAAGCCGGCGCCGGATTGCGCTTAACCTGTTTCTTTTCAATCGAACCGACGGTATAAGCGGCGCCCTGCACCCGTGCCTTGACAGCTAACGCGCTCTTTTCATCGGCATAAGCAAATTTATCGAGCTTTTTGCCATCCACGTGTGTCAGAGCCGCTTTGAAATCAGCCTTCTCCCCCGTTTCCAATAAAGCACCGATCGTCCAATATTCCTGTGCTTTAAAAGCTTCAATTTCTTTTTCCCGGTCGCAAATCAACCGCAACGCTACGGATTGAACACGTCCGGCCGACTTACTGCCCGGCAGTTTGCGCCACAAAACGGGCGACAACGTAAACCCGACCAAATAATCAAGCGCACGGCGAGCCAAATACGCATCAACCAAGTTCATATCAATTTCACGCGGATTTTTAATCGCTTCGGTTACCGCAGACTTTGTAATTTCATTAAAAACGACCCGCTTCACCGGGACTTTTAATTTTTTACGCCGATTTAATTCTTGAACAATATGCCAGGCAATCGCTTCTCCTTCGCGATCCGGGTCGGATGCCAAATAAACTTCATCCGCCTTTGAAAGCGCCGTAATGATGTCTTTTAAATGTTTTTCACCTTTTGAATCAACGCTCCAGGACATTTCAAAATCTTTGTCCGGCAGCACGGAACCATCCTTTGCGGGCAAATCTCTGACATGTCCGAAGCTGGCAATCACTTTATAATCCGATCCCAAGTATTTATTAATCGTTTTGGCTTTTGCCGGTGATTCAACAATAACTAACTTCATTTTTTATCCTAACATCGAATCAGCAATCAGCGAAACACGATTTCCCGGGAACCGTTCAATGCGACCGGCTAATTCTAACTCGACCAATACAACATTTACCACTGATGCTGATAAATGACACTCTCTGATGAGTTCGTCAACTAAAATCGTTTCAGGACTTAAATTTCTTAAAATCAATCCGCGCGCATCCGTGACGTCCGAAACTTCCGGATTGACCATGGACGTATCCGTTTTTTCCTGATACAAATCCCTCATATCCGATATTTTAATCGGATCCAAAACATCGATGATGTCTTTTGCTTCTTCTACCAGCTTTGCCCCTCGTTTCAACAAAGAATTCGGCCCGCGGCTTCTGGGATCCAAAGGACAACCCGGTACGGCAAACACCTGTCTTCTTTGTTCCTTTGCCAATTCGGCCGAAATCAAAGACCCGGATTTTTCATTCGCCTCGATGACAACCAGCCCGCTGGACAATCCCGAAATAATCCGATTGCGTCGCGGAAAATTTCCGGGAAACGGTTGTGAGCCGAGAGCAAATTCGGAAACAATCACGCCGCGTTCGGCTATTTTATCATATAAAGCTTTATTTTCTGCCGGATAAACCACATCTACGCCCGTTCCGACAACGGCAACCGTCCCACCGTTTGTCGTATTAGCCAAGGCACCTTCATGCGCTGCCGCATCAATCCCGCGCGCCAATCCGGAAACGACAACGTAATCTGATTGACACAAATCAAAAGCCAATTTTCGCGCCATATTTTTCCCGTTTAACGATGCATTGCGCGTCCCAACCATCGCAACACACTTTTTATTCAGCAACGAATGGTATCCCAAGACGGAAATAATCGGCGGCGCATCTTCAATCAACCGCAGCAATTCCGGATAATCCGGCTCACAAAAAGCAATCATTTTTCCGCCGATGGCTTCGGTTTTCTCTATTTCCTGTTGAGCGGTGCTTTTGGAACAAACACTGATTTCTTTTTTCCGACCGCCGCGTTTGGCAAATTCCGAAATATGGCGCAACGCTTCCGTCGGCGTCTCATAATAATCCAGCAGGTTTCTGAACGTAATCGGGCCTACATTTTCCGAACGATACAGCCGCAGCCAGTCTTTTTTTTCTTCAGGAGATAATTCTTGTAACATTTTTATTCCTTTTTTATTTTAATTTGAGTTTCCGTTCCGTTCAGCAACCGCAAAATATTGGCTTTGTGCCGGACGAACGAGAGAAGCGCCAAAAAAGCATAAAACAAAGCATACACACGCGCATCAGCCCCGCCGAGAACCCATGCATAAATCGGCGAAAAAGCTAAAGCCGTTAAAGCCGACAAAGAAGAATATCTGAACAAAACAGCGACAAGCAGCCATGTCAAACAAGCCAACACGCCGACCAACGGATTGGTTGCCAACATCATGCCCAAAGTGGAAGCAACTCCTTTTCCGCCTTTAAACTTTAACCAAATCGGAAAGTTGTGCCCGATCACGCCGGCCGTACCGGCCGTCAGACCGGCAATCGGATTATCAAAAAGCGCTTGTGCAATCAAGGCCGCAACACCGGCTTTGCTGACATCGCAAATCAATGTTAAAAGAGCTAAATCCTTTCGCCCCGTCCGCAGCACATTCGTCGCACCGATATTGCCCGAACCGATTTGACGGATGTCTCCCAACCCTGCCAAACGCGTAATAACCAAACCGAACGGAACCGAACCCAAGAAATAGCCGATAACGGCAGAAATCAGATAAATCATGTCATCCTCCTTTGATGGAAATACATGTGTAATGCCTTTCTTTTACATGAAAGAAAGTGATTTGGCAAGTCTTGATTACGTTTTTTAACACATTTTAAAAAGCCCCCCCTTTACAATCCGCATGCGGTGTGCCAATATAAGTTCCGTTAAGGGAGACACGCATGACACAAGAAAAAAACAAAAAATCACGGAGTCTGAAAACTTATTTTTTAACCGGCATCCTTGTTTCGGCGCCGTTAGCGATTACGATTTATCTGGCCGTCGAACTCATCAACTTCATTGATAAAAAAGTCACCGGTCTGATTCCGGCGGAATACAATCCGGAAAACTATTTACCCTATGGCATTCCGGGGCTCGGATTGGTTATTTTATTGGTTGCTTTGGTTTTAATCGGTATGGTTGCTTCGGGTTTCATCGGCAATGCGCTGATCAAAATGATGAACAAACTGATTGCCAAAATGCCCGTTGTTTCCGGCATTTACAGTGCCTTGCGCAAAATCTTGGAAACGGTTATGGGCGGCGGACAAACGACTGCTTTCCGGCAAGCCGTTTTGGTTCAATACCCGCGCCCGGATTTATGGACGATTGCGTTTATTACGGGAGAAGTTTATTCCGGCATTCAGAAAAACGTCAAAAAAGAGCTGGTCAGCATCTATGTGCCGACGACACCGAACCCGACGTCCGGTTTTTTGATTTTCGTTCCCAAAAAAGACATTATTCCGTTGGAGTTGCGTGTTGATGACGCTTGGAAAATCATTATTTCCACCGGCATTGTGACGCCTGATTCCCCGCAAACTCAACAAGCCATCATGGATGAGGCCATTCAATCCGCTAAACAGGATTTAACGCGCCCTTCTGCCGACGAGGATGAAAATTAGGCGTCATTTATTCCCAAGATGGATTTAATTTTCTGGGCAATATCTTCGGCTGCATTTAAAGAGCCGCCGAACGCGATTTGACCGGATCCCAAAGCTGTTGCATAGCCGGATCGATACAATTGTTCATGAAAACGCATATGCTTTTTACCCATTGTTCCTTTCGGCGCAAAAATATAGACGGGAACACCGCTGGCACAGCTTTCCGAACACATAGACATCGAATCGCCCGTTACGACAATCTGCCCGCCCCATGCCAACAGGCCGAAATACGGATTTTCGCCGCTGTCACCGAATTGATAAAAGTATGTCGTTTCTTTCGGAAAAGTATTTTTTAACACAGCGACGACATCGGCCGGCGTGCGACGAGAAGTCGTTACCAAAACGGAACCCGGGTTCAAAGCCAAGACATGAGCCGCCAAATTTTGTGCCATTTCGACCGTAAAAGGCGCTCTTTTCGTAGCGCCGCCGACAATAACGGACAAGCGCGGCTCCGGATATTTTTGAAATGTTTCACGCCATTTTTCCTGCTCTTGAGCTAATTTTTCTTTTGTTACCCG
>CALXTZ010000056.1 GCA_944391545.1 uncultured Alphaproteobacteria bacterium | reverse complement strand
AAAGGGGATTCGGGAAAGGGTCGCCCCGTTTTATGAATTGTTTGTTGACGCGATTTTCCGCCGGACGGGAAAAAGACGGGAGATCAGGTTTATTTTCTCGGTTAAACGAGATGTTTTCAACGGCCGGGTCGGGGGCGCGGGGAATGCGCCCCGGCCGTTCGGATCTTTCCGCCGCGCCGAAATTCTTTGGGCGCGCGGCGCGGCGGGTTCCTTCCCCCTCCGGCCGCAGCATGATTGAGATGCTGGGCGTGTTGGCGATCATCGGGGTTCTGTCTATAACGGCTTTGGTCGGGTTTACGTATGCGATGAATAAACATCGGGCGAACGAGACAATCTATGATGTGATGTTGCGTGGTACAAATGTGCCGATGGTGGATGAAAATTATGCGAGCAAACCATCCGGCCATGAATTCCGTTTTCCTGATTTACCGGCTGGGACGTATTACCCGATGACGACGAAGAAAGATGCAGGTTCATCATATTATGTTGAAGCAACGGGTGTGACGTATCGCGTGTGTGAGTTAATCTTAAAGATGAATCCGACGGACATAGACCAAATAGTAGTGAATAATTCCGTTTATCAAGGGGACAGTGATATATGCGGAAGCACAGATGGTTTAGCGATGCGGTTCTGTTTTGGCAGTGATGGGACGATATGTAATGGGACGGGTACCGGTGGTGGCACTAGCTCAGGGAACACAGGTTCCGGAGGAGACAGTAGTTCAGGGAGTGGTTCGGAAAGCGGGGGCGATAGTGGCTCAAGTTGTAATCCCGCATGTAATAGTTGTTCAGTTTGTGTAGATGGACAATGTGAAGTTAGCCCATGTCCTATTCCTTCTTGTCCTGAAGGACAACAATCAACAGGCACAGATTCATGCGGATGTATTATAGGATGTACAGATATTTGTCCTGGTTTAGAGTGTAATGGCTCCTGTCAAATTGCTAACTATGAGACTTGTAGTTGTGATGTAAAGCCAAATTGTTGTCCTGATTTTGATGGATGTTCTTCATGTCAAACAATTCAATATAATGAAGATGGTTGTCCTATTGGTTGCCAAGATGTAGACAATTATGAAGAATGTTATTGTTCAGGTTCAGACAATTCTTATTGTTGTATGAACCCGAACGAAGAGAGTTGTATTCCTTATTGTGCCCAATGTGATGGGTGTTGTGTAGCGGACCCATGTCCAGAAGATCAAAATACAGACCCGGTTTGTTGTGCGTTGTTGACAGATGGAGGTTTCTGGGGAGAGGGGACGTGTTGTTTAAGTAGCTCAGATAGCTCAAGTTGCTGTTCAGCGAAGAAAGGCGAATGGTGTAATGGAGACACCTGTTGTGAAGAAGGAACCAGTTGTGCAAATGGCGTTTGTTGTACCACTCCGATTGTAGAAGATTGTCCAGATCCATGTACATATATGGATGTTGACGAGAATGGTTGCCCAGCATGTGTCCCTGTCGATTGCCCAGAAGGACAAACTTGTAATAAAGAAACAGGAACTTGTGAAGGTGGATGCGAAGAAGGAGAAATTAGTTGTGGCACAGGTGAAACATCTTGGTGTTGTGCGGAAGGTGTTGAATGTGGAACAACGCAAGGGGAATGTTGTGCCGATGGCGTGTGTTGTGATACAACTACCCATGAACTTGTTAAAAACTATGTTAACGGAACCGGAGAAGCTGGATATGCTTGCTGTAGTGTTAAAGAAGATGATGCTGAGCATTCCGGATGGACAGTAGCAGGGGCAATCAATGGAATTTGTTGTAGTGGTTGGACAAGTTACTACAGTGTTGCTAAACCTACAGAAGATGCTACTGTTGCCACATCAGATATCAGGTCGTATCGTGTCCGAGAGAATGGAGGAATCCATTATTGCGCCTATGATTCACAATATCGGACTTGGTGGGACGGAGATCTTGCCACAGATGATATAACTGTTTATGAATCTGATAGTCAATGGTGTTATCTAAGGAGTGGTAGCTATACAAGCTGCAGCACCAGTCAGAAAGGAGATCCTATGAATGGAGAGGTGTATTGCTACTATCCTGATTGCCCTTAAACCTAGCTATTGGGACAAAAAATTGAGGTCTTTTAAAATATAAAAACTTGACAAAATAGTGTATTTTTGATATTTTGCTTGTTCCAAAGGAACAGATATGTTTTCAGAATTTAGTACACTAGATGCCTATGTTTCATCTGACTATTATGAACGTCGCAATGATTCAGCTTTCGTTGAAAAGCATTTTTTTAAGTTTGTGTTGTTCGAATTTTATACACCAATGCTTTGCCGTATGATTGTAAGACGACAAAGGTATATACCAAGTAGTGTTTTTACTAGATTACCCTCTTTTGTGTTGATGAGTCCTTCTTTATCTGATCAACAGATACAAAAACAGATAGATGCCTTTTGGCTTAAAAAAGCTATTCAAGTTTTATCAGGTTATCAGCAGGTCAAAGTACCTTTTTCTGCGGATCCGAGCATACCTCGAAAAATGATGAACTTGCTTTCCTCTCAAGGACAAAATGTTTTAAAATTATTGCAAAATGCAGAACAACGAGGTGTTTATCCAGATTCTCTAAAACAGGAAGCTTTTCGTTCTGCTAATAAATTTCTATTGGATTTGAATCATTTTATTTCATTTCCGCATATAGAAGAGGCTTCATTTTTATCGCAGAAAGCGCGTCTAACTGTCTCTTTAAGTACAGGGTGTTATAACCAGTGTGTGCATTGTGCATACGAGGCAAAGCCGCCGGTTTCACATATGCCATATCCAATTTTTCTGCGGTTAGTCGAGGCTTTTGCTCATCGATTAAGTGAGCCAGCCAGTCAAATGTTGTATGCTAATTCGGACCCTTTATCATACTACGATCCAATTATTGAGGCAGATTCAGCGGATGTAGTTCATTTTTTAAAGCATACGATTCCTTTGCAAAATCGTCAAAAACTCGCTTTTTTGACAAAAGGTATTTTGCAAAAAAAAGATGAGAAAACTGTTGCAAAACTCGCTATGAGCAGACATAAAATAACTCTGTCTGTTTTGCTATTGCCGGGAGAACCTATTCATCAAAACATCTGTCGTGTATTAAAAACGATAGATGTTTATACTCAAAGTGGTGGAGAACGAGATCAAATAGAAGGGCGTATTTTTTCTGCTGATGGACAACAAGGTGTCCCTTTGTTAGAAAGTAAAGGTATTCCTTTTGGAAGAAGTAAACCTTGCTTGACTGGTCGCTGGGTAGACACGGTACAGGCATATGATTTGAATTCAAAAGCTTATTTAAGAAACGGCTTTGGAGACAAAAACAATTTGGTGATTCAAGCAGATGGCAGTGTATGGTTGAATACACTTAATCAAGATACCGGACGATATGATTGGAAGATATTGGATGATATTTATCAATATAAAAGTCAACAACCAATACATCGGATTCTTCGAACAGTTCAACCGATTATGAAGGCTCAAATTCCTTCCGTTACAGAAATAGCGTCATGGATTGGCACAATTGAACGTGTACAAGAATAATAAGTTTTTTATTAAAATAAGGGAGCCTCGCAAAGAAAGCTCCCTATTTTTCATTTTTGCCGCATCGGCAACATTATACTTCAGCCAATTTCTTTTCCAACAACTCATTAGCCAGTGCCGGATTGACTTTTCCCTGGCTTGCCTTCATGATTTGACCCACGAACCATCCTTTTAATTTGTCTTTACCGGCTTTGATTTCAGCCACTTTATCCATGTTTGCTTTGACAATTTCATCAATCATTGCTTCAATGGCACCTGTATCCGTGACTTGCTTTAATCCTTTTTCTTCCACGATAACCGCCGGTTCTTTGCCGGTTTCCAGCATGATTTCAAACACGTCTTTTGCTATTTTGCCCGAAATCGTGCCGTCCGTAATCAAGCCCACCAAAGCCCCTAAATCTTTGGCCTTAATCGGGCTTTCGTGAATGGACAAGCATTCTTTGTTGAGGGCCGCAAATAAATCGCCCATAACCCAGTTAGCGACCTTTTTGGCGTCTTGACCTTGAATGGCTTCTTCAAAATAAGCCGCCGTTTCCCGATCAGCCACTAAAATGCCGGCATCATATTCGGACAAGCCCAGTTCATTCATGAACCGTTCTTTTTTCTTTTCCGGCAACTCCGGCAAGTTCTTCCGAATGGTATCAATGTATTCGTCTGTTAAATCCAAAGGCGGCAAATCCGGATCCGGGAAATACCGGTAATCCAAAGCATTTTCTTTGCTGCGCATCGACCGCGTTTCCATGTTGACCGGATCAAACAAGCGCGTTTCCTGCGGAAAATCACGACCGGATTCATAATGCTCGATTTGACGATGCACTTCCAAATCAATCGCCTGCATCACGAATTTCACCGAGTTCACGTTTTTGATTTCTACCCGATGGCGATATCCTTCTTCACCGACGGGGCGCACGGATACGTTAATATCGCAACGCATAGACCCTTCATCCATGTTGCCGTCACACGTACCTAAATACCGAACAATCGAACGTAATTTGCGCAAGTAATCGCCGGCTTCTTCCGGAGAACGAATATCCGGTTTGCTGACGATTTCCATCAATCCGACGCCCGCGCGGTTAAAGTCTAACATTGATTTGTTCGGATGCATGTCGTGAATCGATTTCCCGGCGTCTTGTTCCAAATGCAACCGTTCAACGCCGATTTTGCGTTTGCCGTCTTCGGTTTCGACTTCCACGTATCCTTCGCCGACAATCGGGTGGAACAGCTGTGTAATTTGATATCCTGTTGGCAAATCACCGTAGAAATAGTTTTTCCGGTCAAACACGGAATGCTTGTTGATTTTGGCATTCAATCCCATGCCGGTTTTAATGCACTGTTCGACGCATGTTGAGTTGAGGACGGGCAATTGTCCCGGAAAGCCGGCATCCAAAAAAGCCACATGATCATTCGGTTCGCCGCCGAATTCAGCGGATGCGCCCGAAAATACCTTTGAATTCGAGATGATTTGACAGTGAACTTCCAATCCGCAAACCAGTTCCCAATCGGCTGTTTTTCCTTTGACAATATAGCTCATTTCATCATCTCCACCACATCTAAAACTTTTAACACCGTTGCATCATCCCACATCCGTCCGATGACTTGCAATCCGTTATTGGCACATCCGGCCGGAACGCCCGTTAAACAGGACGGCATCAGGTAATTGTCGTTAAAACGACCTTTGGCCGCGCCGTGTTTAGCTTCTTCAATTGTGAACGGTTTAATCGGAACGGCAGGGCTGAACAACACATCGACTTTTTCAAAAGCCCGATCAAAGTCTTGCTTAATCAAAGACCGCATTTTTTGCGCCGGAACAAAATAGTCGTTGTATCCTTTGGCCGATGTGAAGAATGTTCCCAAAATCATTCGGTTGCGCACTTCTTGCCCGAAGCCGGCCATCCGTGTGTTCATATACATTTCATCTAAGGTTTTACCTTCTTCACGAACGCCGTAACGCACGCCGTCATAACGTGCGAGATTTGTTGTGGCTTCGCCTTGAGACACCACATAATAAACCATACCGGCTTCTTCGGTGTGCGGCATGTCGATGTCCACCAATTGAGCGCCTTCATCCTTTAAAAATTGAATGGCTTTTTCCCAGTTATCCGGTACCAGTTCCGTGTATTCTTTCGGAATACCGATTTTCATGCCTTTGATGGTTTTGTCCAGCATCGTATGAAAAGCCGGTACATCGCGATGAGACGACGTTGAATCTTTGGGGTCATGTCCCATCATGACTTCAATCATGCGCGCGCAATCTTCGATGCTGCGCCCCAACACGCCCGGTTCGTCCAAGCTGGAAGCATAGGCAATGACTCCGTAACGGGAACACCGTCCGTAAGTGGGTTTAAATCCGGATACTTGGCAAAAGCTGGCCGGATGGCGAATAGAACCGCCGGTTTCCGTTCCGGTTGCGCCGGCGCACATGTGCGCGGCAACGGCCGCAGCCGATCCGCCGGAAGAGCCGCCCGGTACTCGGGTTTCATCATGCGGGTTTTTGGTGACGCCGAAGTAGCTGGTAATCGTTGAAGAGCCCATGGCAAATTCGTCCGTGTTGGTTTTGCCCAAACAAACCGCACCGGCATCCCATAATTTTTGTGTTGTCGTTGATTCAAAAGGTGGAATAAAGTTTGATAAAATTCGACTGGCCGCTGTTGTTCTGATGCCTTTTGTGCAGAACATGTCTTTAATAGCCATCGGAATACCTTCCAATTTGCCGGCTTGTCCGTTTGCGCGGCGGTTATCGGATTCTTCGGCCATTTTCAAAGCTACCTCCGGCGTTTCGGTAATGTACGCGTTTAAGTGCCGTTTTTCTTCCATTTTTTTTAGATAAGCCGTCGTGACTTCGACGCTGGAAAAAGCTTTCTCCGCCAACCCTTTGAGGGTTTCGGATAACGTTAAATCAGTTAAATCGGTCATCGTTTTTACTCCACCATTTTGGGAACACAGAAAAATTCGGGGGTTGCATCAGGTGCATTAGAAAGTACAGCCTGAACCTGATGTCCGTCGGTGACGATGTCTTGTCGTAAAGGGATTTGTTCATCAAAAGGAGTCACCATCGGCGGGACAGTTTGAATTTCCGGATTTTTTAATCTTTCGCCGATCCATGAAAGTGTTTCGGTGAATTCTTCGGCCATTTTGGCAGCTTCATCATCCGGGATGCGAACGCGCACCCAGAACGCCATTTCCTTAATTGTATCTTTATCTATTTTTGTCATTTTTATTTAAAATCCCTTTAATAAAATAGGATTATAAACTAGTCCTATTTTGCATGAATTGTCAAGGATTTTTACAATAATGCACAAGCGCCATTTACATATTCATGACCTGTTGGGCAACAATAGTCTTTTCCGTTATATCTGGTGACACTTCCATCACAAGTACATCCATCCGACATATCATATCCTGTTTGAGGGCAATGTCCAGCTTCCGCACATTGAGGTAAATAAACTTCTCCACAGTTCTTTCCGTCATAATCGCAACGACGGCCACATGTTTGTTGATTATATTTACATTCTGTTGGCAAACCGCTTCCGTAATAATAACAAGCCAATCCTTTATTTCCTATTTCTTCATCAATACATCCCCAATAACTACTATTTACTTGCCCATATATCATACCTTCTGGGCAATTTGGATCAGTACAGTTCCCTGCAGTTGGTCTAAACAGTCCATCTCCGGTATAGTACATACCACAACTAGATTCATCTTGTTTGTAACATCGTTGATATCCTAGAGATGTATGCATCATACAATACATATCTTCATTTTCACATCTTTGTTTTTCTTCATTCCAAACGAGTCCTCCAGCACATGCTGATTGAGGATCTTGACATGTTCCGCAATTATTTAAATCTGTACAATTGCTTCCACATAAAACATTATTGCGATAACATGTCCATGTCCCAGAGGTATATTGGCAAAGAAGATTATCTTTTATACAACTTCCTCCATTTATTTCATAAGTCCAATCATTTGGGCAAAGATTTTCACATATACCACTTGTGCATTCCAAAGTTGTATTATTCGCTTGACAACAATATTCTTGTGGATTGTTATTTAAATAACAGTACCAAGAATCATATCTTTTTTCATGAATTCGTGCACAACTAATTTGTTCATTTTTTATTTTTAAACAACCATAAGAATAATTACCTCCAAGATAGAAAGGAATTTGATAAAAAGTTTCATTTTCTATACAATAATCTGCATAACACATTCCAGATTGGCAGTTTCGTCCAAAAGAATCACAATTATACCCACAAAGTTTTCCATTTATGGAACAGTTATAATTGGTCGGCCCTCCATCACAGTTAATACGTTGACACTCTCCATCTACTGGCGTATAACCCGATTGACAACAGATACCTTCATTTTCAAAATAATACGGTGCATCATCAGGACATTTACAAGCGCCCGTGTCCGCATCCGGTACCATATTGTTCGGACAGCCGCACGTCGTCGTAGCATCACACGTCATGTAACTTTCGGGACAACAGACACCATTACAACATTTTGTCTCACAACAATCATTGTCGCCACACTTTGTCGCATCAGGTGTCGGACAACAGGTATTCGTTGTTGTACAATAATCACTCCCGCAGTCTAAACACCCATCCTCTCCACAAGGTGTTTCTATCTGTTTACATGTATTATTACAACATCTTTCATCACCTGTACAGGAGGGTATACAAATACTTCCTACTTCTCCCATGTATTTATTAAAGTAGAAATTTAAACTATCTGTCTCCATATTACATATGTCAGTTCCTTCATAACGGACATCATTAACAGTGACAAAGTGTGTTTCATCTAACATATCCAACGTTAAAGAACAAACCCGTTTAGGAACATCGTCTACGGATATATAAAATACATTCTCATCTTGAACCATAATAGCCATAGGATAGCCATGTGTTGAGACTTCTCCTAACTCATTTAAAACCAGTTGTCCGGAAGTCATAGAATAAAGTTGTTGACTATCAAGAGCAGCGAGTTCCCATAAATGAACATCATGAATAGTATTGTTGGCTTTATATTTAGCAAAAGCCCATGTTAATCCTGCAATAGCAGCAACAGATAAAACTCCAATGATCGCTAATACTGCTAGCATCTCTATCATACTGCGACCGCGTTGAAAAAAAGAAGAAGTGATTGAATTTAAAGGATTATCTTTCCGGGGGGGGGGGGGTAAGTGTTAAGCGATTGAAGAGGGGCCTTATTTTATCCCCTTTTTTTTGTTTTCTTTTAGGATAATAAA